>JAHZOA010000157.1 GCA_020028455.1 Armatimonadota bacterium
CACCCGGCGGTCGGCGTCCGTAGCGACGAACACCAGCTGGGCCCGTCCCCGGCGGATCGCCTTCACCGTCTGGTTCGATCCGACGGCTCGATACTCGGCCGTCTTGAGCCGTTCGAGCACGTCAGCTGCAGGCGTCATCGACAAAAAGACCCCGAAGGCTATCCTTCGGGCACCGCAAGGATACTAACATTGCGCTATAGGTGTGTCAACCAGTGGGGCCTGTCACGAGCACTCCGGGGTTCATGATCCATCGCGGATCTACGCTCGCCTTTGCCGCAGACAGCAGCGAGCAGTAAAGGCCGCCTCGTTCGTCAGCATACCATCGCCGGTGGTCGCGTCCGACCGCGTGATGGTGCGTGATCGTGCCGCCGTTGGCGAGAATGGCGTCGGAGGCGGCGGCCTTGATGGCGGCCCACTGCTCCAACTCTTCGCCTCTCCGGCCGGCGGCAATCACTGTGTAGTATGGGGCCACTCCATCCGGATAGACATAGCTCAAGCGCCAGGTCACTAATCCTTTTCCAGACACCCGGCGGACGGCTGCGTCTACGGCGGAGAGCACTGTTCGGTGGAGCTCGTCAAATCGATCCCAGGTGATCGCCGTCTCAAACGTTTCCACGATGAGGCCGAGGGTGACAAGGTAGTCGCGCAGGTATGGGGCCTGGAGGAATGACCTCCTCCAGCTGTCCACCGCGCTCTCTCGCTCCCCCGCGTCCGCCGCGCGCCACGTCCCATTGAAACCGGCGCAAATCTCTGTTGCCCGCTCCATCCAGGGCTCCAGAAGATGATCGTGAGACTCAAACGCCAGCAGCAGCACGGCCGCTTTTCCATCGCCGGCCCCCATGCCAAACGCTTCGACGGGAGAGATGAGCCGGCAATTCGACGGGAAGAGCCCAGACTGGCCCAGCGTCCGCACAGCGGAAATGCCGTCGGCAACCCTGTTGAACTGCACGGTGGCCGAGACGCGATGGGTCGGGATTTGCTGAAGCCTCACCCAGGCTTCGGTGATGACCCCGAGCACGCCTTCCGAACCAAGCACAAGGCGTTCGGGGCTCGGGCCAGCCCCCGAATACGGCACGCGGCGGGTCTCCAGAACGCCGCGAGGTGTCACCATCCGCACCGACTCAACGAAATCGTCGATGTGCGTGAACCCCGTGGCAAAGTGGCCGCCGGCCCGAGTCGCGATCCATCCACCGAGGGACGAAAACTCGAAACTCTGAGGGAAGTGGCGCAGCGTCAGATTGTAGGGGCGGAGGCCCGATTCAAGCGCGGGACCCAGGGTGCCGGCCTGCACGCGGGCCGCACGCGAAAGAGTGTCCACCTCGAGAATGCGATCGAAAAACTTGAGGTCGAGGGTGATCGTCCCGCGATAGCGGGATGCTGTTGCCGGTTCCACGCCGCCCACCACGCTCGATCCGCCGCCGTAAGGTATCAGCGCAACCTGTTCCGCCTCGCAATAGGCCATGATCTCTCGGATCTCGGATTCTTCCCGGGGATACGCGACATAGTCGGGCGGATTGGTGAGCTCAGCCCGTAGCGCCCGGACG
Organism: Armatimonadota bacterium; assembly: GCA_020028455.1. Classification (GTDB taxonomy): domain Bacteria; phylum Sysuimicrobiota; class Sysuimicrobiia; order Sysuimicrobiales; family Kaftiobacteriaceae; genus JACPRY01. The sequence continues at coordinate 1,545 of JAHZOA010000157.1, forward strand.
ACATCTCGATACGCCTTTCCAACGGCATGGCTCGCCCGATCGAAGAGCGCGTCAGTGCAGAATCGGGAGACTGAAGCCGGCAGATCTATCCGAGGAGACCGGAACCGCAGGTCCTCCAGTGACGGAGGCCGGATGGGCTCGGGCGGCTCGATGCCAAGCCCAGACTTGACCAGGGATCTGCCCCGCTGGATGAGACCATCGTCGAGCGCCTCATCCTCATATCCCCACCCCCACCACTTCCGGGGCCGCGTCGTCATGCGCTGCTTCAGTCACTAACCGAATTGAGGAACTCGCGGACCGCAGTGATGACGGTCTCTGGGGCTTCAACCGTCATTGTATGGCCGGCTCGAGGAATGACGCGCAAGACGGCGCCCCGAATCCCGGCGCGCATGGGGTCCGCCCGGGAGAGCGGCGCTGCGCGGTCTTCCTCGCCGACGAGGATCAGCACCGGTGTGGAGATGCGGTGGAGCTCTGCCCTCATCCCCCGGCGCGACAGGACGCCTTCTAGGGCCCGGCTGATCCCATCTCGAGTGATGGCCGTCACCTGCCGGTGCCACTCCTCCCGCTGGGCGATCCGCGTGGGATCCGTGAGGAACGTGTGGCCGAAGAGCACAGGCATGACCCGGCCCGCCAGCCGCGGAATTCCGATCCACTGTGCGAGCCGCTTAAGCATCCGGTATTGGATCGCATCCCACAATGGCTCTGCGTCCGCGGACGTGGCGAGGAGGATGAGCGATCGCACGAGCTCCGGCCGGCGCAACGCCAGCCGGAGACCTACAAATCCCCCCATGGAGTGGCCAACGAAGTGACAGGGACCAACGCCCAATCGATCGATCAGGGCCGACGTATCATCCGTCAGCGTGTCCATGTCGTACCCGTCCCTGGCCACAGCGCTCAATCCGTGACCACGGAAATCGAACGACACGCACCGGTATTCTCTTCGAAGTGCGGCGACCTGATCGGTAAACATCCGCCGGTTGAGCATCAAGCCGTGCGCGAAAACTATCGTCTCGGCACCGTTCCCCGTCTCTTCGTAATAGAGATCGACACCGTTGACAGCGATGCGGCCCTGCCGGGCAATTCCTCCGTCCTCTCGCCCTTCGTGATCCGCCGTCAGGACACGACGCAGGACTTTCCCAATCTGGCTCTTGGGGAGCGCCTCGGGAAACTCGACGATCCGCGGGACCTTGAACGCCGCCATCCGTTCGCGGCACCACGACTGCACATCGTCGGGCGTCAGCTGCTCGCCTTCCCTGAGGACCACCCAGGCTTTCACGACCTCGCCCCGGTGTGAATCCCGCACCCCCGCCACGCCGACTTCGGCCACCGCAGGATGAGCGGCGATGACCTCCTCGACCTCCCGCGGCCACACCTGAAACCCGCCCGGCTTGACGACGTCTTTCATCCGGTCGACGACGAAGAGAAACCCGTCCTCGTCCAGATAGCCGATGTCGCCTGTGTGGAGCCACCCCTCGCGGATGAGCTCCGCGGTCTCCTCCGGTCGCCGCCAGTATTCGCGCATGAGTTGGGGTGCGCGCATGAGAATCTGGCCCGGTTCCCGTGGCGGCAGGTCGCCCCGGTCACCCTCAATGCTCACAATCCGAATCTCGACATCCGGCAACGGCATCCCGACAGAACCGCGTTTCGGCGCACCCTTCACCGGCTGGGCCACCGCGGCGTTCATCGCCTCCGTCAGGCTGTAGGCATCGATCACACGGCCACCCGTGAGCGCCTCAAACCGCTGCTGTGCATCCGTAAGGAGCGGGGCGGCACCCGAGATGCACAGTTTCAGGGAGGTGAAATCAGCCTTCCCGCCGGCGACCTGGGGATGCCGCACGAGGGCGGTCAGAAGTGTGGGAACGGCGGGAAAGAACGCGGGCCGTGTCTTTCGGATCGTCGCGATCACGTCGTTCAGATCCCGGGCGTTGGGCACGAGGACGACGGGATTGGAGCCGATCAAGCTGGTACCCAACACGCCGATATTCCCGTACACGTGGAACAGGGGCATGGCCAACAACACGCGATCCTCCCTTTCCTGGAGGACCGGCGCAAACCACGCATGCGTCTGCATGGCCGACATGAGGATTGCGTGGTGCGTTCCGAGGGCAGCGCGAGGTCTTCCCGTCGTTCCGCCCGTGAACAGCAGCAGCGCGGGATCATCCGGCTCCGGCGGCGCGGGCTGGGCGGACTCGGGAAGGACGCGCAGCAGATCTTGCAGCCAGACGTCTCCGGGCTGCGGCGTGATGCGATGCCCGTCCCGCTTCTCTTTCAGCAACACGAACAACACACGCAGGACCGGCGGCAAGAATTCCTTGATCCCGGTCACGATGACCCGGCGTACCCCCGTGGCTGCCTGAAGTGACTTCACCTTCTTGTAGAAGGTCGTCAGCACAACGAGGGTTTCCGCGCCACATTCGTTCAGGGCATATTCCAGCTCGCGCTCGGTGTAGAGCGGGTTGAGCGGGGCGACGACCGCCCCGGCCTTCCACGCCCCGAACTGGGCGATGATCGCCTGCGGTGAATTCGGCAAGAGGAGCGCGACACGCTCCCCGCGCCTTACGCCCTGCCTCGCCAGCGCCGTCGCGAGA
>JAHZOA010000005.1 GCA_020028455.1 Armatimonadota bacterium
CTTGCGCCCATTGCCCAAAATTCCCAACTGCTGCCTCCCGTAGGAGTCTGGGCCGTGTCTCAGTCCCAGTGTGGCTGACCACCCTCTCAGGCCAGCTACCCGTCGTCGCCTTGGTAGGCCGTTACCCCACCAACTAGCTGATAGGCCACGGGCTCATCCCACAGCGTCTTGCGACATTTCCTCACCAGGAGATGCCTCCCGGCGAGGGTATCGGGTATTAGCCCCGGTTTCCCGAGGTTGTCCCCGTCTGCGGGGCAGATTGCCCACGTGTTACTCACCCGTTCGCCGCTAGAGTTGAACCGATCCTTGCGGACCAGCCAACCCTCGCTCGACTTGCATGTTTGAGGCACGCCGCCAGCGTTCGTCCTGAGCCAGGATCAAACTCTCCGTCGGAAATCCTCAAAGGTCTTCCGAGGAACCAGAAGCCTCCATACGAAACAACACCCCGCCAGATCTGATCGATCCGCCGGGGAGACGCTCGTTAGGAGGTAGTGTGCATCGGCTCCCTTACCGCTTATGCAGTTTTCAAGGTACGGACGGGATTCCACCCCGTCTACGGCTTCTATAACTTACCTCTGATGGATAGGGTTGTCAACCCCGAACGCACGCTGACGACCGATGAGTAGCGTGTTGCTCTTGCAACTGCTCGTCGGATTTGCTGGAGCGATTGTGGTCGCGTTCGTCGCGCGCCGTATGAAGGTACTTACCACAGACGGTGCAATCGCTGCGGCGATTATCGGAACAATCATCTATGGATTCGGCGGCTGGTCCACGGCTGCGCTGCTGTTGCTGTTCTTCGTGAGCAGCGGTCTGCTGACGCGCGTGCAATCCCATCGCAAATTTCATCCCGAACACCGGCGAGGTCGTTCAGCGGATCAGGTGCTGGCGAATGGCATGGTGGCGGCGTTGTCAGCGATCTGGTACGCGATTAGTCAATCACCCGCTGCGGTATCGGCATTCGCCGGAGCCGTCGCTGCTTCGACTGCGGACACGTGGGCAACAGAAGTCGGGCTTCTTGCGGCTGCTCCCCCTCGACTGATCACGACATTGAGAGAGGTTCCCCCCGGTACCTCTGGAGGGGTTACCTGGCTCGGGACCGTCGCTGGAATCGTCGGCGCCGCAGCGATCTCATTCGCCGCATTCTACTGGCTGAGAACGCCGGTCGTTCCAGTACTGGCTGGCGGTGTACTCGCAATGGTTCTTGACAGCGTGCTCGGTGCGACGATCGAGGGACGCGTTCAGATCATCGACAACAATGGAGTAAACTTCGCCGCCTCAATCGTGGGGGCTGTACTCAGCGTTCTGCTCGCTTAAGAGACTCAGTGACGAAAGCGGCGGATGCCGGTGAAGACCATGGCCATGTCGTGCTCGGTCGCGGCAGCGATGGCTTCCTCGTCGCGGACTGAGCCGCCCGGCTGGATCACAGCTGTGACTCCCGCGCGCGCGGCCTCATCGACGCCGTCTCGAAACGGGAAGAAGGCGTCTGAAGCCAGGACGCTCCCCTTCGCTCGATCGCCGGCGCCCTTCACAGCAATAATTACGGAGCCGACGCGGTTTGGTTGACCACCGCCGATGCCGACGGTGGCGACGTTCTTCGCAAGGACGATCGCATTAGACCTGACCCACTTCACGACTTTCCATGCGAACAGCAGATCCTCCATTTCCTGCGGCGTCGGGGAACGCGGCGTGACAACGCGCAGCGGGAACTCGTCGAGATCCCTCGCATCCGCGTCCTGCACGAGTATGCCGCCGGAGATCGATCGAAACTCGCGTGATGGATCGGGTCGCTTCCATCCGGCTTCAAGCAGTCGGAGATTCGGCTTGCGTTTGAACACCAATCTGGCTTTCTCAGAAACGGCCGGCGCGATGACGGCTTCAGTGAAGATCTGAGTGACGGCCTGGGCCGTCTCTTCGTCGATCTCTCGATTGAACGCGACGACCCCACCGAACGCCGAGACCGGATCGCACGCGTGCGCGGCGGTGTAGGCTTCGTGAGCGGTTTCTCCCACGGCGGTCCCGCACGGCGCGGCGTGTTTGACGACCGTAGCGGCCGGGCGGACGAACTCGTGAACCAGCTCCCAGGCCGCACCCAGATCGGCGAAGTTATTAAAGGAGAGCTCCTTTCCTTGGAGCTGCGTCGCAGCGGCCACGGTGCCAGAGACATCGTGTTCCCCTACATACAGGGCGCCCCGCTGATGCGGGTTCTCTCCATAGCGAAGATCCTTCAGTTTCCGATATGGGAGCGTGAGCCGCTCGGGGAACGCCCTCGATCCTGCAAAATATGTCGCGATCGCAGCATCGTAGGCCGCCGTTCTCGCGAACGCGGCACGGGCGAGGCGCCGCCGGCTCTCCTCTGAGATCCCACCTGTTCGATCGAGTTCAGTGAGAACATCTCGATATTGGTCGGGGCTACTGACGACCGCTACGCGCGCCCAGTTCTTCGCCGCCGCTCGAAGCAGGCTGACACCACCGATGTCGATGAGTTCGAGGGCTTCTTCCATGGGAGCCGTCGCGCCGGTTCGCTCGAATGGATACAAATCCACGACGACGAGATCGATTGGTTCCAGTCCCAGACTCTGAAGCTGAGACTCATGGGCCTTGATCGGGCGGGCCAGAATCCCGGCGAAGATTGCGGGGTGAAGCGTCTTGACCCGGCCGTCGAGAATCTCTGGAAACTTGGTAATGTCTTCAATCTTCGTTAGGGAAAGTTCCGCGCCGGCGAGCGCTGTTGCCGTGCCTCCGGTCGCGATGAGCTCGATGTCGAGCTTGGCAAGCGCAGTCGCGAACTCCACAAAGCCTGACTTGTCAGAGACGCTCAGCAGCGCGCGGCGGACGCGGATGGTCGCAGGTCGTTGGTCATGGGTCGTGGGAAGGACCACTGGGTCACTCACCGGCTCACCTCGCTCGCCACTGATTCCCGCTTTCGCGCTTCCACAATCCCAACCTTTCGTCCCTCAATCAGCAACCGGCCCTCGGCGAAGAGATGAATGGCCAAGGGATACAATCGGTGTTCCTCCTCGGCGATGCGCGCGCCGAGCGACGACGGTGTGTCATCCTCTTGTACTCGCGCCACGGCCTGGAGAATGATCGGCCCGCCGTCTGGTGTCTCATCGACGAAATGCACCGTGCAGCCCGAGATTTTCATCCCGGCACTGAGGACGGCTTCGTGCACGCGCTCGCCATACATCCTCCGTCCTCCGAACAGCGGAAGCAACGAAGGGTGAATATTCATGATACGGCCTGCGAATTGTCTGACGAACGCCGGGCCAAGGATGCGAAGCCAGCCGGCCAGGCAGACGAGGTCGACGGAGTACGCGCGCAGTGTCTCGGCCAGTCGCGCCTCAAAGGTTTCGCGGGTTGGGAACTCACGGTGATCGAGCAGAATCGCGGGAACACCCGCCCGCCGCGCCCGCCACAACGCGTGCGCGCCCGGTTTGTTTGAGACGACCACGACGACCTCACCTGGAATCTCCCGGCCGGCGCAGGAATCCATAATCGCCTGCAGATTCGTCCCCTCGCCCGACGCGAGGACGGCAATCCGGATCCCCTCAGGCACCCAGATCCACTCCTCTCTCGCCGGGGACGATCTCACCGATCACCCACGCTTCTGCGCCATTTGCTTTGCACAGGTCCACAGCCACGCCCGCGCGCGGCCCAGGCACGACCGCGATCATCCCCACGCCCATGTTGAACGTTGAGAGCATCTCTTCAACTGGGATCTTCCCGGCGTTCTCGAGGATGCTGAAAATCGCGGGCACCGGCCAGGCGCCGGCCCTGACGCGCGCCCGGCACCCGTCGGGGAGAATTCGCACGAGGTTGCCAGGGATTCCACCACCTGTGATGTGCGCCGCGCCACGGAGGTGACCCGCGGCGGCCAGTGCGAGGACGGGCCTCCGGTACGATCGGTGGGGTCTCAGGAGTACTTCGCGCCACGTCGTTCCTAGTTCTGGAACCCTGTCCCCCAGCGACCAGCCGCGCTGTGCAAGCACGGCGCGTGCGAGCGTATACCCATTTGTCTGCAACCCCGCCGCGACCATACCGATCAGAACATGACCGGGTTTGATGGAAGAACCATCGATGATGGCGGACCGTTCAACGACACCGATGACGCACCCGACGATGTCGATGCCCTGGGGTGTGTAGACTCCCGGCATCTGGGCCGTTTCCCCGCCGATCAGCGCCACGCCCTCGTCGCGGCACGCGGCACTCATGCCGTCAAGCACCTGAGCAGCGGCTGATGGCTCGAGACGTGCGGCCGCAATGTAGTCGAGCATCAGGAGCGGAGCCGCCCCGAGAACCGCGACATCATTCACGCCATGTACAACCACATCTCGGCCGGCGAGATCGAGCCGTCCGGCTTCTGCGGCAAGCAGCGCCTTGGTCCCAACCCCATCGATGGTGCTCACGAGGACGGGATCGGAGTAGCCTTTCAAATGGAACAGGCCGCTGAAGTGACCAAGATCCCCCAGCACACGGGTCGTGAACGTGCTGCGGATTGTCCGGCCGACGGTTTCCAGCAGCTTGGCAGATGCCTGCCGATCCACTCCTGTGTCTTTGTAGGTCAGCCATTCGACTCGCCCACGTTCGGGCTCGCTCATGGCCTTCGGCCGCACCGAGTCGAATGCTCTGAGCGAACGGAGTGAGTCGAAGGGCTCACTCATGGACCACGCCAACGCCTTCGAGCGCGTACCGCCCCGCAGTCTCTTCGTGCGGGACCACTGTCGGATATTGCCCGTCGAGACACGCCATGCACAACCGATCACGAGACAGTTGCAGCGCCTCGACAAGCCCCGCCTGGGTGAGATAGCCCAGGCTGTCGGCGCCGATCATCTCTCGAATTGAATCCACGGAATTCGTTGCGGCGACGAGTTGTCCACGGCTGCTCGTATCAATGCCATAGAAGCACGGAAAGCGGATCGGCGGCGATGAGACGCGCATGTGGACTTCCACAGCTCCCGCGGTACGCAGCATGCGCACGATCTTGCCACTCGTGGTGCCCCGGACGATCGAATCGTCGACCAGAACGACCCGGCGCCCCTCGATGACTTCTCGCAGTGGATTCAGTTTTAGCCGGACGCCGAAATCCCGCACGATGGGATCGGGTTGGATGAACGTGCGGTGAATGTACCGGTTCTTGATGAGGCCGACCTCAAACGGCAGCCTAGAGGCTTCGGCAAAACCCATCGCCGCCGATGTCCCCGAATCTGGAGCGGCGATCACGATGTCCGCATGGGCCGGAGACTCGCGCGCCAGGATCCGGCCCATTCGCCGCCGGGTCACGTGGACGTTGCGGTCGGCGAGAACCGTATCCGGCCTGGCAAAGTAGATGTACTCAAAAACGCAGTGTGCGCGCCTCTCGACAGGAAGCATTTGAAGAGCCGTCACACCGCGTTCATCGATGATGACCAGCTCGCCGGGCTCGATATCCCGGACAAACTCGGCGCCCACGTGATCGAATGCGCAGCTTTCAGAAGCCAGCATCCACGAACGGCCGGCCCGGCCGAGCACCAGGGGGCGGATCGCATAGGCATCCCGGAATCCGAGCACACGGCCATCAACAAGCACCGCCACTGTGTACGCGCCGGCGATCCGGCGCATACAGTACTCGACGGCCTCTTCGACCGTCGCAACTGGTGCGCGCGCGATGAGGTAGGCAATCACCTCACTATCGGTCGTCGATGCAAAGGTAACGCCCACAGACTCGAGTTCGGTCCGAAGCTCCGGTGCGTTGATCAAATTTCCGTTGTGAGCCAGCGCCAGAGATCCCCAGGGCGATGGCACGACAAGTGGCTGTGCATTCTCGATGCGCGCGGAGCCCATGGTAGAGTACCGCACGTGCCCCACACCGAGGAATCCTGGCAGCGTGGCAATCTTGTCCGGGTTGAAGACCTCGGAAACCAAGCCCATACCCCTGTGCAGGTGCACTCGCTGTCCGTCGCTCGCCGCGATGCCGGCGCTCTCCTGACCGCGATGCTGCAGCGAGATTAACCCAAGGTGGACGATCGGCGCAGCAGGACCCTCTACGCTGTAAACTCCGAACACTCCGCATTCTTCGCGCAACCTATCGAGGTCCGGTGCAAGCCTCATGAGAACACCTCACGGAGTGATTCGTAGGCGTCGCTCATTTCCTCGATCGAGAGGTCGATCATTGGCCTAGCATCTGGACCGGCGATACTCAACCGGCTTCCGCCAATACGGCCGAGCACCACAAGCTCGATGCCCCCATGATTTGCAGCCAGAATCTGAAGATCGGGCAATCTATCAGGCGACACCGATACGACGACTCGCGAAGGAGCCTCTCCGAACAGCGCGACCTCAGCTCGATGGTCATAAGGCAAGGTCACTGCTACACCGACCCTGCCTGCGATTGCGCTCTCGGCGAGCGCGACGGCGATTCCACCATCTGAGCAATCGTGGGCAGATCTCACTAGCCCACTCACGATGGCCTCGCGCACCGCGGCGAGTATGCTTGCGTGGGTGGTTAGATCGACGTCTGTCGGTCGCCCGCGTGAGAGACCGTGGATAAGCTCAAGGAAGTAGCTCGCAGCCAGATCGGGCGCGCTGCTCCCTAACAGAACAACCACATCGCCTTCCGTCTTGAACGACTGGGTGGCAATCTGCGCTACGTCCCGGACCAACCCCACCATCGCGACGACGGGCGTCGGCGGAACAAGCCCTTCGGGAGACTCATTGTAGAAAGACACGTTTCCACCGACGACTGGAATCTGCAGCGCACGGCAAGCATCGGTAATCCCCATAACGGCCTGGCGAAAGGTCCAGAACACTTCCGGGTCTTCAGGATTGCCAAAGTTCAAGCAATCGGTCACACCCAACGGCTCTGCGCCCACGCAGGCGAGATTCGCAGCAGCCTCAGCGACAGCCAGCTTGGCGCCGCGGTACGGATCGAGCGCGCATAGCCTGCCGTTCCCATCAACTGTGATGGCCACTGCCTTGGGCGGCGATTCATGGATCCGTAGCACCGCGGCACCTGCCCCACCGGGTGGCACCACTGTGCGGATCTGCACCATGTGGTCGTACTGCTCAAACACGGCGCGCTTGGCAGCTACATCGCTGCCGCGCAGGAGACTCATCAGGGCCGATCCAGGATCGACTGTGGGCAGCACATCGGGCATGATCCACTGCTCAGCCAGTTCCGGCGGCTCGCATGCCGCGGGGCGGTACGCTGGAGCCTCGGCAAGCGCGTACGGCGGGAGTGATACAACAGGGCTGTCGCGATACTCAACCCGCAGTTCTCGATCGGCGGTTACATAACCGATGACTGCCGCTTGCAGTCCCCAACGCCGGAAGATTGACGAGATCCGGTTCTCGGATCCACTGCGGACAACCAGGAGCATGCGCTCCTGCGACTCAGACCTGAAGATCTCATCCGCACGCATCGAAGTTTCGCGCAGCGGCACGCGGTCCAGGTCGATGATCATCCCTACCCCACCGCGTGCCGACATTTCACTGGTTGCGCACGTGAGACCAGCCGCGCCCATATCCTGAAGCGCCACAACATCGCCCGTGCCCAGCGCCTCGAGCGTTGCCTCGATCAGCAACTTGCCGGCAAGCGGATCACCGATCTGCACAGACGCGCGGTCCTCGTGCTCGGATGCTTCGTGTAGTTCCTCCGAGGCAAAGGCTGCGCCGCCAATGCCGTCCCGGCCTGTCCTGGCGCCGGCATACAGGACGGGGTTTCCCGGCCCCGCTGCACGCGACCGCGCGATGCGATTGTGCCTCAGGAGGCCGAGGCAGGCCACGTTGACGAGCGGATTGTCACGGTACCCGGGGTCGCAGAGGATCTCACCGGCTACCGTCGGCACACCGACACAGTTGCCGTAGGCGGCGATGCCCGCGACGATTCCCGTCGCGATCCGGCGCGATTTTGGATCGGTCAACGGACCGAATCGCAGTGAGTCAACGAGCGCGATCGGCCGCGCGCCCATCGACAGAATGTCCCTGATAATCCCGCCGATGCCGGTGGCGGCGCCGTTGTACGGATCGACCGCACTCGGATGGTTGTGGCTCTCCATCTTGAATGCCACAGCCCAGCCATCGCCGATGTCAATGACGCCCGCGTTCTCGCCCGGTCCCTGGAGAAGATGGGGGGCAGAACTGGGTAGCGATTGGAGTGTCAGTTTGGAATGCTTATAGCCGCAGTGTTCCGACCACATGACGCCAAACAACTTTAACTCCAGAGGCGTGGGGTCTCGACCGAGGCGGCGGACGATTTCGTCGTACTCGGATCGGGTGAGGCCTACGGCCTCGGGGCTCAGCGTCGAAGGTGAGAGAGTTCTCAACGGAGAGCCTCGGCCCGGGAACGCGGAAGCGCGGGAACGCGGGAGCGCGATGTGACATATTCGATCACTGCCTCGAATATCAATCGTCCGTCGGTCGATCCCAGGATCGCTTCGGAAGCTCGTTCGGGGTGAGGCATCAACCCGACGACATTGCCCGCCTTATTGCACACACCGGCTATGAACCGTGCTGAGCCGTTCGGGTTGGCGTCCTCTGCGTATCGAAACACCACCTGGCGCTCGATATCATCAAGCAAGTCCTTGGGTGCGAAGTAGTTACCCTCCCCGTGGGCGACCGGCATCTGCAGGATCTGACCCTCCCGCAGATTCCAGGTGAACGGTGTCTTTGTCGACTCGACACTCATCAAGACCTGCCGGCATCGGAATTGGAGGCTCTGATTCCTCAACATGGCTCCCGGCAGCAGGCCCGCTTCGAGGAGAACCTGGAATCCGTTGCAGATGCCGAGCACCGGTTTTCCCGACGCCGCAAATGACTTTACTGAGGGCATGATCGGAGACGTCGCGGCCACAGCCCCCGCCCTAAGGTAGTCACCATACGCGAACCCGCCGGGGAGGACAACGCAATCCACGTCGTCGAGTAATGAATCACCGTGCCAGAGCTCCACGACGTCTTGAGCTAAAACATTGCGCAAGACGTGAATGCAGTCGTGGTCACAGTTGCTGCCGGGGAAGATGACGACGCCGAAGCGCATTATGACGGCCTCCGGGAGGGCAACGCATCTGTTTCGATTTTCCATTCCTCGATAAGTGGATTGGCCAAGAACCGGTCACACATCGCACTAATTTCATCGACTGAAGCCTCGTCAGGCATTGTGATCTCGATGTGCTTGCCGACCCGGACCTCGGAGACGCCCTCGTAGCCCAGAGCATGCAGCCCCTGGCGGACAGCTTGCCCTTGTGCATCGAGTACTCCCGGCTTGAGCGTGATGACGACCCGTACAGTGGTCATACGAGTTTTCCCGTTAGCCGGGCAAAGGTCTCCAGATACCGTTGCCGCGTCGCTTCGACGACATCGTCCGGAAGTGATGGCACCGGGGGCTCATGATTCCACCCGGCCTGGTTGAGGTAATCGCGAACGAACTGTTTGTCGAACGACGCGAGCGATTGAGGGTACTGTGCCGCGTCCCAGTAGCGTGACGAGTCGGGCGTCAGCGCCTCGTCGATCAACACAATCTGATCATCGGCAAGACCGAACTCGAATTTCGTGTCGGCGAGGATAAGTCCAACCTGCCGGGCGTGGGCGGCCGCCCGCCAGTACAAGGTCAGGCTCAACTCCCGCAGGGTCTGAGCCATCTCCCTGCCGACCAGGTCTTCCATCTCTGCGAACGTGATGTTTTCGTCGTGGCCATGGCTGGCCTTCGTGGCCGGCGTGAAGATGGGCTGAGGAAGCACATCGCCGTTCCTCAATCCCCTGGGCAGAGGTTCGTCGGCCACCGCTCCTGTGCGGCGGTATTCATCCCACGCTGAGCCTGTGATGTACCCGCGAACGACACACTCAACGTCGATGCGCTCACACCTTCGGACGAGCATCGTACGGCCCTCGAGAAGAGTGCGGTCGACGTCAGCGAGATCCTCAACAGCTTCAGAGATCTCATCTACGTCGGTCGTAATCATGTGGTTCGGAACGATATCCGGCGTGAAATCGAACCAAAATTCTGAAAGTTGGGTGAGAATCCGCCCTTTCCCGGGAATTGGCGTTGGAAGAACATGGTCGAAGGCCGAGAGGCGGTCGGTCGCGACAATCAATAGATTTCCATCTGCCTCATAGACATCACGCACCTTGCCGCGCCTATATAAAGGAAGAGACAGATTCGTTTCCAGGACTGCGCGTGAATCGTGAGCGGTGAATGGTGAATGGATCATGTTCCGCTCCTCGCAGGGATGGGCGAAGGTCGCTGTGTTGGAATCCCGACCCGCTCCAAAATCTCATCGACGTGCCTCGTGTAGTGCTCAAGGTCGAACAGTTCATCCAGCTCTTGCTCAGTGAATCGACCGCTCTTCAGCAGCCCGGTACGAAACGAAGCCGTTCTTTCGACTGCGGCCATTGAGGCATCCTGAACGATTCGGTAGGCATCATCGCGGGACAGGCCGCGATCAAGTAGCGCGAGCAGCACTCGATGGCTGAAGACGAGTCCCCCGGTTCGCTCGAGATTGGCGCGCATCCGATCAGGTTCTACGACGAGACCCTTCAGCACGAATGCCAACTTGCGCAGCATGTAGTGGAGCAGCGCTGTAGCGCCGGGGATGGCGATGCGTTCCGCGGATGAATGGGAAATATCGCGCTCGCCCCAGAGGGCCTGATCCTCAAAGCCCGTCGTCGCGTACCCGCGAAGCACCCTGGCCAAGCCGGCGATGCGCTCACAGAGGATCGGGTTCCGCTTATGCGGCATGGCGGACGAACCGGTCTGGCCCTTCAGGAAGGGCTCCCCGACTTCTCCAATCTCGGTGCGCGCGAGGTTCCGGATTTCTGTGGCGATCTTCTCAAGGGTTCCCCCGAGAATTGCGATTGCCGCGAGATACTCGGCGTGCCGGTCACGCTGGAGGATTTGAGAGGAGACCGCGGCGGGAGCCAACTTGAGGGCACGGCATACATGTGCTTCAACAGATGGTGGCACGTGGGCGTACGTCCCAACCTCGCCGGAGACCTTGCCGACCGCAACCTGTTCGCGCGCGCGGCGAAGCCGTTCCAAACCGCGCATGACTTCTGCAAGCCACAGCGCCGTTTTCAATCCGAATGTGGTGGGTTCTGCCTGCATCCCGTGCGTTCGGCCCGCCATCATCGTGTACCGATGTTCGCTGGCCAGCCGCCGGAGTGCATCGACGACCGTCTGTCCCTCGTTGAGGAGCAAGTCGGCCGCGCGCACCATGAGGACAGAAAGACCGGTGTCGACGACATCAGATGATCCCAATCCGTGGTGGAGGTACCTGGCGTCGGCGCCGCTTTCTTCGGCAACAGAGCGAAGAAACGCCACCACGTCGTGCTGGGTCTGCGTTGCCTCGATCTCATCGATCCGCGCAGCGGACCCTACCTTGGCTGTGTTCCGCAGCCGGACGGCGGCCTCGCCCGGCACCAGCCCGACCTCAGCCTCCGCCTCGCATGCGAGGAGCTCGATCTCGAGCCAGATTGCAAACTTGGTCTCAGGCGACCACAGCTCTCGCATTTCGAGTGTCGTGTACCGATCGATCATCACGAACCTCCGACCGGTGAAGCAATGTCCCGACGGCCAAATCCCGTCGGAATCAACGCTTCACGCTCCTGACCCACGCCGACCATCGACACGGGTACGCCGACGATTTCGGCGAGGCGAGAGAGAAATGCGCGGCTCTCATGCGGCAAATCGTCCGGCGTGCGCGCATCGGCCGTGCCCTGCCAGCCTCGAAGTTCCTCATAGACAGGCTCAACACGTGAGAGGACGGCGGTGTGCGGTATGGTGTCCAGCATGCGTCTGCCATCTTTGTAGGCGACACAGATTTTCACAGACTCGAATCCATCGAGGACGTCGAGCTTCATGACTGCGAGTTCCGTAAACCCGGAGACCTCCGCCGCGTACTTTGCGGCAACGCAGTCAAACCACCCGCAGCGACGTGGCCGGCCCGTCGACGCGCCGTATTCCTGGCCCACATCCCGCAGACGCGTGGCCGTCTTGTCGCGCAGCTCGGTCGGCATAGGACCCGCGCCGACAGCAGTGGTGTACGCCTTGACCACGCCGATGACGCGCGTGATCCGTTGCGGAGGAATCCCCGCGCCTGCGCACGCCCCACCCGCAAGACAGGTGGACGACGTCACGTATGGGTAGGCGCCCCAGTCTAGGTCCCGCATCACTCCCAACTGTCCCTCGAGCAGGATCGCCTCGTCGCGGCGCAGGGCCGTTTGGACCAGCGGATGAGTGTCGACTATGTAAGGGGATAGTTTGTCTGCCCACTCCTCGCACAGGTACCAAAGCTCGCCCGGTGTCACCGTGCGGCCGAGTAGCGCTGCCGTATGCCTGGCAACCTCATCGAGCCGGTCCTGGAGAAAGTCGGGTTCGAGGAGATCGCCGGCGCGAATCCCAAAGCGTGCGGCTTTGTCTGCGTACACGGGCCAGATCCCCCGCCGTGTCGTGCCGTGCGCCTTCTTCCCTCGGGTCACTTCCTCGCGCTCATCAAGCTCAACATGAAACGGGAAAACAAGATGCGCGCGGTCAGAGATACGGAGCCGGGAGGTTGAAATGCCGGCACCGTGGAGGATTTCCAGTTCGTCGAACAATGCCGTTGGATTGACGACGACTCCCGGGCCGATGACGCACTCAACTTCAGGATGCGTAATCCCGGACGGCACGAGGTGCAGCCGAAGCGTTCCATGTCCGCCGACAATGGTATGTCCGGCGTTATTGCCACCATTGAAGCGGATGACCATGTGCGCATCCGCCGCAAGAGCATCGACAACCTTGCCCTTGCCCTCGTCCCCCCAGTGGCCGCCGACGATAGCTGTAACAGGCATTCAGGTGCTCCTGACCTCAATCTTGCGCGCCATGCCTGCCTTGAAATCTCGCAGTCGTTTGTTCAGCTCAGTGTCCCCGACTGCAAGAATTTGAACGGCCAGGATCGCGGCGTTGCGCGCGCCCCAGCTACCGATTGAGACGGTCGCGACCGGAACGCCCGGTGGCATTTGTACCGTCGACAGCAGCGCATCCAATCCGCCGAGTCCGGTGGCCTCGAGGGGAACCCCGATCACCGGTAAGACGGTGCGGGCAGCCAGCGACCCTGCCAGGTGTGCCGCCCCTCCGGCCGCCGCAATCAGCACGCGGATCCCGCGCTCCTCGGCAGTGCGAGCATATCGGTCTAGGAGATCCGGTGACCGGTGCGCCGATGCAACGACGATTTCATGTGGCACATCAAACTCGGTAAGTGTCTTCGCGGCATCTTCCACTACCGGACGATCGGAATCGCTGCCAAGGACGATGCCCACCAGCGGTCGTCGGTCGTGGGTCGTGGGTCGTGGGTTCTGTAGGCTCGTAGTCTCGTCCATCTATCGATTCCCCTCCGTAGTCGCGGCAAGTTCTGTCCTACGACCTACGACCAACGACCTACGACCGATGTCTGTTCGGAAGTGCATGGCTTCGAAATGAATGTGAGAGATCGCCGAGTACGCACGATCGGCGGCCTCTGCCAGGGTTTCCGCCCTGCCGACCAGATTCAGGACTCGACCGCCCGCGGTCACCAGACGGCCATGTGAAATGGCCGTTCCAGCGTGGAACACGATGGCGTCATCAACATCGCCTAGTCCGGAGATCGGATGACCTGTCTCGATGGGACCAGGATAGCCTCGGGATGCGATCACGACGCAGGCGGCAGAACCCGGAATCCAACTCAGACGGGGGGTGCCTCCATCTAACAGATCGACGATCGTCTCGGCCAGATCGCTTTCGAGCAGAGGCAAGATCGCCTGCGTCTCAGGGTCGCCGAAGCGGCAGTTGAACTCCAGCGCCTTCGGCCCATCGTCCGTGACCATCACACCGGCATACAGGACACCGCAGTATGGCCGCCCTTCGTCCGCCATTACAGCCACAGCGGGCTCGATGATCGTCTCAACGACCTCCGCCGCCACGGAGAGCGGAATCATTCCGGGAGCAATCGCCCCCATGCCGCCGGTGTTTGGTCCGCGGTCGTCCTCCAGGGCGCGCTTGTAGTCTTGCGCCGGGAGCAGCGGCACGATGCCCCCCGGCCCAACTAGGGCGATGACGCTCGCCTCGTAACCCTGCAGGCGCTCTTCGATTAGGATCCTCGCACCCGCGCTGCCGAACTTGCGGGCTACCATGAAGTCGAAGACTGCTCGCTCCGCCTCCGCGCGAACTTCAGTCACGACCACGCCCTTGCCGGCGGCGAGGCCGTCCGCTTTGATGACAAGCGGCCGGCCTGCGTCGCGGATGTACCTCAGCGCCTCGGAACTTTCCGTGAACACTTCAAATGGTGCCGTGGGGATCTCGTGACTCGCCATTAACTGCTTGGCAAACACTTTGCTGCCTTCGATCTCGGCGGCGGCCTGCGACGGACCAAAAATCCGCAATCCCCGCGCGCGAAAGATATCCACCAGACCTGATACCAGCGGGGCTTCTGGCCCGACGATGGTGAAGTCGACGGAAAGCTCCGACGCCGCGTGGGTTAAGGCCTCAAGGTTTGAGGGGTCAATCGGAAGACACTGGGCTAGAGCAGCGATGCCTGGATTTCCCGGTGCGGCGTAGACCTGTGCTGGGGTTTGACCCTGGCGAAGCTTCCACACCAGGGCGTGCTCCCTCCCCCCGGCACCAACGACCAAAACTCGCAATCAGGCCCTCGGAATGTTCGGATTTCGGGTCCAGATGAGGGCAGATCAGCCACGAAATCCCATCCGGCCAAGCAGATTCTATACGATATGTCGAAGGTGGGCAACATTGTTCGTATTTAAGGAAGACTCTTTAGGCAAAAAACAAGAGGCCCCGGATGGAACCCGGAGCCCCTTTGGCTGCTCTTATGCGAGATCTACATCGGCGGCATCTGCGGCATTGCGGGCGTCCTCTCTCCCTCTTCTTCAGGCTTCTCCACCACCATTGCTTCGGTGGTAAGAAGTAGCGACGCGATGCTCGCCGCGTTCTGCAGAGCGGAGCGGACGACCTTGGCGGGATCCACGATGCCGGCTTTGCTCATATCCTCGAACTTCCCGCTTAGCACGTTGTAGCCGATCCCAGGCTTCTGCTCCTTCTGCTGCTCAACGATGAGCCAGCCTTCCTGGCCGGCGTTGACCGCCAGCTGGTGGGCGGGTTCAAGGAGCGCCTTCGTGACCAGGGCGACGCCAATCTTCTCGTCACCTTCGGCTTCAATCTTCTCGAGGGCTTTGACCGCCTGAACCAGGACGCTGCCGCCCCCCGGAACAACCCCCTCTTCAACTGCGGAACGTGTCGCGCGCAGCGCGTCCTCAGTGCGGGTCTTGCGGTACTTGAGCTCTACCTCGCTCGGCGCGCCAACCTTGATCACCGCCACGCCGCCGGAGAGCTTCCCGAGCCGCTCCTGCAGCTTTTCCTTGTCGTAGTCCGAATCCGTGTCCTCGATCTGCTTGCGCAACTGCCCGACGCGCTTCTGGATTGCGTCCTGGTTGCCGCCACCGCCCACGAGGATCGTCTCCTCCTTGCGGATGCGCACCTGCTTGGCGCGGCCGAGCTTGGAGAGATCGATCGACTCGAGCTTCAAGCCGATTTCTTCGGAGATCACCTGGCCATTGGTGAGAATGGCGATGTCTTCGAGGATTGCCTTCCGCCGCTCACCGAATGCGGGCGCCTTCACGGCTACGGACTGCAGCGTGCCTCGCAGCTTGTTCACGACCAGCGTCGCGAGGGCCTCCCCCTCTAGGTCCTCCGCGATGATCATAAGCGGCCGGTTAACCTGTGCGATCTTCTCCAGGACTGGAAGGAGATCTTTGACCGCGGAGATCTTCTTGTCGGTGATTAGTATGAAGGGATCCTCAAGGACCGCTTCCATCTTTTCAGGATCGGTAACGAAGTACGGAGAGATGTAGCCTTTGTCAAACATCATGCCTTCGACGACCTCGACCGTCGTCTCGATCCCCTTGCTCTCTTCTACTGTGATGACGCCGTCCTTGCCGACCTTGTCCATGGCATCCGCAATCAGCGTGCCGATGTCGGGATCGTTTGCAGAAATGCTGGCAACGGACTGAATCGCCTCTTTGGTCTCAACCGGCTTGCTGACCTTGCGGATCTCCTCGATGGCGACGGCGACCGCCTTATCAATGCCTCGCTTCAGCGACATCGGGTTTGCGCCTGCGGCAACCATCTTGAACCCATCCCGAACCAGGGACTGAGCCAGGATCGTCGCGGTCGTCGTACCGTCGCCGGCCACATCCTCGGTCTTCGTCGCGACCTCACGCACGAGCTGCGCGCCGGCGTTCTCGAAGGGATCCTCCAGTTCGATCTCCTTCGCCACCGTCACGCCGTCATGAGTGATCGTCGGTGAGCCAAACTTCTTTTCAATTACGACGTTGCGGCCCTTCGGTCCGAGCGTGATCCTCACGGCGTCGGCCAGCTTGTTGACGCCGCGCTCCATCGCCCTCCGGGCCGTCTCGTTATAGGCTAAGATCTTCGGCAACTGCAGTCACCTCCATGAAGATTGTTGGCAGCTTGCAGCTTGCGGCTAGCAGAGTAGACAGGAGTTGGCTGCCAGCTGCATGCTGCCAACTGTTAGCTTATTTCTTAACGCCTGCAGGCTCGCGCTCCACAAGGGCGAGGATGTCGCTGTGGCGCAGGATCAAATACTCCTGGCCGTCGATCTTGACTTCGCTCCCTGAGTACTTCGCGTAGAGCACGCGGTCGCCAGCCTTCACATCGAGAGGAATGCGCTTCTCGCCTTCCTCATCCCAGTCGCCTGGACCGGCGGCAACGACCTCTCCGTGTTGTGGCTTCTCCTTCGCCGTATCGGGGATGACGATGCCACCCTTCGAGCGCTCCTCTTCCTCGAGCGGCTTGACCACAACGCGGTCGCCAAGGGGCCGCAAATTCATGGTTCTCCCTCCTTCACGTTATGCAGATTCGGGAATTAGCACTCTCTGATATAGAGTGCTAGACCGTTTCCATCTTATGAAAGAGCCGAGTGGCAATCAAGCCATCCAGCCCCGAGACTCTATAAATGGCCAGATTCCCTGGTTTTGGTGTTGGGACCCTGCCAGTTCTCGATTCTACACGAATTTCCGCAATCGGGTAAGTGCCGCCGAGGGGGCACGCTACCAAAATGATCAAAAAGATGCCTTACTCACAGGGTTATTCACATTATCCACAGGTGATCTGTCCCCAGGGGGCTCCCCAACCCCCCAGGGCGTTCGGCCTTCAGGCAGGAAGGCGTTCGGTTCTCCGCCCCAAAGGCAGGTCGCTGTAGGCTGAGAGGGCAAGGTCGTCGCGCAGACCCCGGCCGAAGCGGTAGTCTCCTGCAGCCGCGACCATGGCAGCGTTGTCCGTGCAGAGTGCCGGTGGGGGGATGACCAGTCGGTATCCTTTGCCGGCGCATGCTTGCTCCATCCTGGCCCGGAGAACGCTGTTCGCCGCCACGCCCCCGACGAGGATCACCGTCCGTGGGCGCGCGCGCTCAGCCGCGGCCATGGTCTTGTTCACCAGTACCTTTGCGACGACATGCTGGACGCTTGCTGCCAAATCGACTGCCCATTGACCATCTGAAGGGTGGTTAGCTTTCCGCAATGCCAGGAGGGCGGCGGTCTTCAGTCCGCTGAACGAGAAGTCCAAGGATCCATCGGGCATCGGCAGCGGCAGCGCTACCTTTGTTGGATCACCCTGCCGGCCCAACTCGTCGAGCTCTGGACCACCGGGATAGGGCAGCCCCATCGCACGGGCAATCTTGTCGAAGGCCTCCCCTGCGGCATCGTCGCGCGTCCGACCCAGGACATCGTAGGAGCCATGAGCGCTCATCGCGACCAGATCGGTGTGTGCGCCGGAAACAATGAGCGCGAGCACGGGAAACTCGATCTCCGGCTCGGAGAGAAAGGCGGCGTAGATGTGGCCTTCGAGGTGGTTGATCCCAATCAGTGGACGAGGAAGACTGAGCGCCAACCCTTTCGCTGCGGCCACGCCGACTGTGAGCGCTCCGACGAGGCCCGGTCCGTGGGACACGGCGATGCCCTCGACCCGGGTCAACGGGAGTCCTGCCTGCTCGAGCGATTCATCGAGCACGGGCAGCAGCCGTTCCACGTGCTTACGGGACGCAAGCTCGGGGACGACGCCGCCGAAACGACGGTGGAGCTGCACCTGCGAGGCAACCACGTTGCTGCGGATCCTGCGACCATCTTCGACGACCGCGACGGCCGTCTCGTCACAGGATGTTTCAATACCGAGAACGATCACTCACTTCTTTCGAGGTCTGCCCGGAGTTGCACGAGTCGATCCTTGAAAGACGTGTCCAGCAGGCTTCCCGTCCACATGATGATCGCGTCCTCACGGTTATCACTGTAGTACCCCTTGCGGGTGCCGATCTCTCGGAACCCATACTTCTTATAGAGCTTCTGAGCGGTCAGATTGGAGCGGCGCACCTCGAGGGTCATCCACCGGGCGCCACGTTCGACCGAGGCATCAATCAGCCCGACGAGCAGCCGCTCGCCGACGTGCATGCCGCGAAACGCGGGGTCAACCGCGATGGTCGTGATGTGCGCCTCGTCAAGGATCACCCACATCCCGCAGTAACCGACGATCTGCTCGTCGGCCCTAGCAATGAAGTACGTGGCCAGACGATTTTCCTTCAACTCATGCACATAGGCATCGCGCGGCCACGGCGTCCGGAAGGACTCGCGCTCGATCTCCAGCACGCGCGGGATGTCCACCGCGGACATTGGCTCAAGTGTGACGCGGACCAACTGCTTCATGCGACCTAACATATTTGCTTCTTTTCCTGCTCCTTCGCTCCTTGTTCTGGTCTCGACGCAGTTAGGCCACAGGCACGCGGGCATATACGGGCAATACGTGGTAGAGATCATCGTGCTCGCCTCGCGCCAATCGCGGCCAGCCGATCCGGCCGACGTGCGCTGCGCGCGGGGCCCACTGCGCTCGAGGCGCGATGGTCGCGCGTTCACCGAGGCGGGAGGTCACCTCGCGTTCATACATCGCGAGGGCATCGCCAGCGAACGTAATAGGCCCTTCCGGCGGGAGCTTCTCCAGGATCTGGTCCAGCGGAGCGACGATTTGACCCAGGACTTGTTTGGGCTCGGCACCATTCGTCAGGAACAACGCCGCCGCGACTTCACCGCGCCGCGCGTCGAGCATCGGACACACGTAGCCGTCGGGGGCCACCCCGGCTGCCAGTGCGGCAAGGGTCGAGACGCCCACAACTGGAACCCCGCGCGCCCGACCCCACGCGACCGCTGTGGCGATACCGATCCGCAGGCTCGTGAAGCCACCCGGACCCACCGACACGGCGACGGCCTCGATCTCTGATGGTGACAGGCCAGCCTCGCCCAGGAGGCGCTGGATCGCAGGGGCCAGCCACTCCAGATGGCGCCGCGGGACTTCTTCCTCAATGATCCGGACGAGGCGCTCACGTTCAAGAATGGCTACCCCGCCGAGCGACGTCGAGGTTTCAATGGCGAGGATGCGCATCTGCTTTCACAAGTGCCTCGGTGATGGCGATGTATCGCGATCCCTGGGGGATGAACGCAATCTCCCGCTCGTTCTCGCGATCCGTGAAGCGGATTTCGACCCACAGGTATGCGGAGGGAAGCATGCTCCGTATTTTCTCTGCCCACTCGATGACAACGACCCCGTCTCGCTCCAGGATCTCGTCAAAACCAATGTCCTCGATCTGTCGCGGGGCATCGAGCCGGTAGAGATCAACATGGGCAATCGAAACGGGTCCGGAGTATTCTCTGACGAGCGTGAAGGTGGGACTGGCGAAATAGCCGGCCGCGCCTGCCCCTTGAGCGATCCCGCGGGTCAGGACCGTCTTCCCCGCACCGAGATCTCCCGACAGGGCGATCACATCGCCGGATCGCAGTAGGTGACCCAAACGCCGTCCCAAGGATTCAGTCTGCTCTGAGGTTGCTGTTCGGATGGCGTAGGTGGAAGGGGGCGTCCCCATTCGACTCGCCCGCAGTGCGGGCTCGCTCATGGCCTTCGGCCGCCGATGCGAGTCGAATGCCCTGAGCCTGTCGAAGGGCGCGATTGCCTCATCGTTGGGCCGGCCGAACTCTCAATCGGAGCCCATCCACGCTCACGACCTCGACCCGTTGGCCTTCGGAAATCTGACCCGCGTCGGTCTTCGCCGTCCACATCTCGCCGGCCACGTACACCATCCCATCTGGGGAGAGATCGGTTCGCGCGACTCCCTTAGCGCCGACCAGACTCTCGCTACCCATCCTGGACCGCGCCTTTTGCGCGCGCACGCCTGCACCAACCGCAAAGAGGAAGAACATCCCGGTGAGCACCGCCATAAAGAGCGCCAGCTGCAACGAGACTCTCAGGAATGGCGCCTGCCGTTCGGTGAGGAGCAAGGCGCCCAGGAAGAAGGCGATCACTCCGCCGATAGTGAGGACCCCGTGGCCGGGGACCTTGATATCTGCAATGAAGAACACGAGCGACAGCAGGATGAGCGCGACCCCCGCGACGTTCACCTGGAGTACGGCAAACGAAGCCAGCGCCAGAATCAACGCGATGCCGCCGACGACGCCGGGAAGGATTGCGCTCGGATTGCTGAGCTCAAAGATAATCCCGTAGATGGCGATGGTCATCAAGATGAGCCCGATATTCGGATCGCTGATGAGGTCGAGGAATCTCTCGGTGATGTCCATGGGGAATGTGCGGACGGGCACGCCTTTGGTGGTGAGCGGCACGGCCCAGGTCTCTGAGGCGACGCCCCGGCCGTGGATTTTTGCCAGGAGATCATCGAGGTCCGTCGCCACAAGATCGACGACCTTGAGCCGTACGGCTTCAGCTTCATCGATGGACACACTCTGGCGGACCGCCTTTTCAGCCCAATCGGCATTCCTGTTCCTGCGCCGGGCGATCGTCCGAATGTTGGCGACAGAGTCATTTGTGACTTTCTCGAGCATCGTCTGGTCCTGCTGACCGTCCTGGCCCACGACGACCGGGTGCGCAGCCCCGATGTGCGTAGCGGGGGCCATGGCGGCGATGTGCGCCGCGTAGGTAACGAATACTCCCGCGGAGGCTGCTCGGGCGCCCTCAGGACTGATGTAGACGATTACAGGGACTTTCGCATTCAGCAGGGCTTTGGTGATCTCGTCCATGGACTTGAGAAGACCGCCCGGGGTGTCGAGCTCGACCACGAGCGCGTTCGCGCGTTTACTTTCCGCTTCGCGGAGCGCCCTGAGTATGTAGCGGGCGCTGCTGGGGGCGATGATGCCGTCGACGCGAATGCGGATGATCTCCCCGGGCGGCGGCTGCACTGGTGCCGCGGTCACCAGACCGGTCCACACGAGGAGTGTCACCGTCAACAACCACAGCCGCCTGCTCACGCCAAATCCCTCCCTGATCATCGTTCGCCCTTCGCGCTCTTCGCGAGTTTGGGCGAAAGGCCGCCCCGGCTCTCGCCCTGATGTTCAAAGATTCGCTTCACGTCATCCAACGTATTGATTTCATCCGCGGTCTTATCGTCCCGGATGCGCTTGATTCGAGGGAACCGCAGCGCGTAACCGCTTTCGTGCCGGTCACTCCGCGTGACTGCGTCGAACGCCACCTCGAGCACGATGTTCGGCTCGACGATCTTCACTCGCCCGAGGTCCTTGGTCGTGTGCTGCTGGAACCACCGCGTCAGCTCCAGGATCTCGACGTCCGTGAGTCCTGAGTAGGCCTTGCCGATCGTCACCAACGCATCGCCGTTTCGTACCGCGAAGGTCACATCGCTCAACACGCTCGCCCGCTTGCCATGCCCGTGCTCGGCGGCGACAACGACAACGTCAAGAGTCGCGAGTTCCTCCTTAAGCTTCATCCACTGCCGGCCCCGCCTGCCCGGCTGGTACCGTGAGGTGGGCCGCTTGATCACAAGACCTTCATTGCCACGGTCACGCGCCTCGCGAAACTGGGACGCCAATTGCTCCGGATTGTCAGCGACCGTCCACATCGCCGACTGCACAGCGCCACCCAAGGGAAGGCCGCGCAGCGCCTTCTGGCGCTCGAGCAGGGGCCGGTCCATCAACACCTCTCCATCCAGGTACAGTAGATCGAATGCGAACATCACGACCGGCACGGTACCGACTAAGTCCGAGGGGTCCTTCCGGCGAAGGCGCTGCTGCAGTGCGGAGAATGGGATCGCCCTTTCGTCCTTCCAGGCGATGATCTCGCCGTCGAGGATGTACCGGTGTCCTAGCGCCCGAAGATCGCCGTGGAGCTCCGGGAAGGAGGGCGTGATCTCGTCGAGGGTGCGCGAATAGATCGCGAGCCGTGTGCCGTCATGATGGACCTGCGCGCGTATGCCGTCGTACTTGTCCTCAACGAGCAATGACTCGGGCCTGTCGCCATCGGCGCGGGTGAGTGCAAATGCTTCTTCGGGGGTGAACACTGTTTCTGCCAGCATGAAATGAAACGGGCGGAAGAGCGTGAGTGTCGCCTGATCAAGGTTTCCGTGGCGCGCCATCACGGCAACCATGCCGATGTCACTGACCAGCATGTTGGCGCGGCGCACGGTGGTGACCGGCACGTCGAACGCCTTCGCGATGGCTTCTTCGAGCAGACCTTCCTTCAAGCCGACCCGCAGATCCGAGGTGATGATGCGGACCAGGTACTTGGCTTCCAGGGGATCTGCGTCGCTCAGTAAAGTGCGCATCCCGTCGATCTTCACCTGGCGCGATCCCTTACCGGTGGCGCCGGCCATTCGCGTGAACGCGGCATCGACCGCCGGAAGTGTCATCGGGGTACGAAACAGTGGGGCGTGGCGTCTCTGATGCAGCAAGTCGTAGGCCGCGGCGCCAAGATCGCCGTGGCGCAGATAGACCTGGTCCAGCGCCTCGCCGGTGGCACCGCTCACGTCCAGCAGAGCCTCAACAATGGCTGACCACCCGACATTGAGGGCGCGCCCGTCACCTGCCGGGAAGGGTGAGCCTGTGAGATAGGTGCAGGCGATGCGCAGCTCTTCGTCGGTCAGGGTCTTGAGGTAGTCGGCAACGAGGTCGCGCTTTGCGATTTTGCTTGTTGTCCCGGAAATCGCTTCCAGGACTTCTGCCAACCTGCGCATGACTCTATTCTAACGCAAGGGGTCTGACCCCCAGGGGCCTGACCCTTGGGGGCCTGGCCCCTAAGTGAAGTTCGTTGGAGATTCGTTGGAGGTTCAATCTGCAAGACCCGGAATACCGCCGATCCCCCTTGCCAATTGAACGCCACGTTTGATCGCCTCGGCCACTGCGCGTTCTGCGGCGACCCCCAGGGATAGCAGATTGGCTTTGGCCTCACCCAAAGAGAGTGCGAATGTCGTGTCCCCGTCAAACATTGTGTGCGCCGGCGAGATCACCCTGGCCAGGCCGTCATGGGCGAGCTGAGCGAGCTTGTTGGCCTGTTCCTTCGTCAACCCCGCGTTGGTCGCGACCACCGCCAGCGTGCTGTTTCCGGGGAAACCCGGCACCTCTTCCATCGAAAGCAGCATTTCTGTCATGTTGAGAAAATGCCCGGTGGCCGGATCTCGTGCGCCTGCGAGGATCGCACCATTGTCAGGGTCGATTACATCGCCAAACGCATTGACCACCACAAGCGCGCCGATGACGACTCCGCCCGGCAGCCGGAGCGACCATGTGCCGACCCCGCCCTTCATTGCCGAGACCGGACCGAGCAGTTTTCCAACGGCGGCCCCGGTACCGACGCCGACGGATCCTTCCTCAACTTTCTCACCGGCGGCGCGCGCAGCCTCATAGCCCATCTCCGGGCCGGGGCGCACCTTGGCGCTGCCGACCGCGAGATCGAAGATCACCGCAGCCGGGACGATGGGAACCTTGGTGCCTCCGGTCTCAAAGCCAACGCCGCGTTCCTCAAGAAACCGCACCACACCGTCGGCCGCGGCGAGTCCGAAGGCGCTGCCGCCGGTAAGCAACACGGCGTGCACGCGCTCCACGAGATTCATCGGTCGCAGCAGGTCAGTTTCTCGTGTACCCGGCGCCGCGCCACGCACATCCACTCCGCCGACGGCGCCCCGTTCGCATAGGATCACGGTGCACCCGGTCGCCGCTCTCTTGTCGGTGGCGTGACCGACCTTTATACCCGGTACGTCGGTTATCTGCGGCATGGAACTAGCGGGGCCGAGTCTCTCGCACGGATACTTCGCCCACAGTCACCGGTTGGACACCCGATGCGGTACGAATAAGAAGCGCGCCGCTGTCGTCGACGTCTTCGGCGATACCTTCCAGCATATGCGTACTGCCGACTTGCACAGACCGCCCACTGAGAAACGATCGCCGCCTCCAGGCGCGCAAGACGGCTTTTGAATCCTGGGACAACAGATCGTAGAAGTGTTCGACTTGCTCCAGAACGGCGCGGGTCAACACAGACAGATCGACCGTCCGGCCCAGTGAGGCAAGAACGGTGGTTGCCCCCCTCCGCACGTCCTCCGGGAGCGCATCAAGCTCGACATTCACATTGATCCCGATGCCAAGGATCGCCACGCCTGCTGCTGATTCTACGAGAATCCCGCCAACCTTCCGGCTTTCAAGGATGACGTCATTAGGCCACTTCAATTGGATCGTCCGACCGCTCACTGATTCGAGAGCGGCGGCAACCCCCGCGCCAGCCGCAAAACCGATGAGGGGCCACGCTTCCAGGGGGATTGTCGGACGCAATACGATCGAGAGCCACAACCCTCCTGACGGAGATGCCCAGGCACTCCCCTTCCTGCCACGACCTCCGGTTTGCTCTCCCGCTAGAGCCGCGGTCCCTTCCGGCGCATCGGCCTTAGCCATCTCTCGAGCGACGTCGTTTGTTGATCCGACGCTCTCGTATACCAACAGCGGCCGGCCCAGTCGCTGCGTGCGCAGCCCGTCATGGATGGCGTTAGCCTGCAACCTTCCGCACCTCCTGCGCTGAGACGCTGGGGAGGAGATCCGCAATCCGCCGGCCGTCGGGAAGCTTCAAATCGGGTGCAATCTCAACCAGCGGTTCAAGCACAAACCGCCGGCCGACCATCTCTGGATGTGGGAGGGTCAACCGGTTCCCGTTCGTCACGAGATCATCATAGAGCAGGATATCGATATCAATCGTCCGCGGCCCCCAATGAATCTCTCGAGTACGGTTCAGCTCCCGCTCCACTTGCTTGGTCAAGGTGAGGAGTGCGTCCGGATCGAGGTCTGTCTCGATCTCGGCTGCGAGATTGTAAAACCAGGGCTGTCCGACGTAGCCAATAGGCTCGGTCTCATAGACGGAGGACGCCTTCACGACGCGCACCTGGCCGGACCCCTCCAGCCCGCGTAGCGCCGCCTCGAGCATCGCTTTGCGGTCGCCGAGGTTGGCACCAAGGCTCAGGTACGCGATCGCCACTAGCGCCGCTCTCGACGCACTTCCACACTAGAGTAATCGAGCGGGCCGGGTAGCTTCACCTGGGGCTTGCGCACGCGGACGGTGGCAGCCTGGACACGATCGAAGGTGAGCAATCGTCGAGCCATGGAATCTGCAAGCGCCTCGAGCAGAGAACGCGACTCGCCCTCCATCGTGTCCTTCACGATGTCGTACACGCGGCGATAGTCGATCGTCCGCTCAAGGTCATCGGTACGCCCGGCCTCGCTGAGATCAGCTTCGAGCTCAACGTCGACCACGAAATCCTGTCCGTTCGTGCGCTCGGTCTGTAGCGCGCCGTGATGCGCGAAGAACTTCATGCCCGCCAAGACGATCCGATCGGTCATTGATATCAGCGTGCCAGCCTGCTCTCGACGATCCCCATGACCTCATCACGCAGGCGGTCGGAAGCCGTCACCAGTTCCTGCGCGCGCGCCTCAGTGGCCTGAACGTAACCGTGGTCCTTGATGCTGGAGAGATTGATCCGGACGTTGAGGATCGCTCCGTGGACGGCGGCATGCGCCAGCAGCGCGGCCACACCTGCGTCACTGATCGCATTCACGTTTCCTTCTCGTGCCACAAGCGCGGCGCTTTTCAATACGTCCGTGGCGTGCGCCGCGACCGCGAGCGGGACCGCGGCCGCCTCGATCAAGGCGCGCTGGATCGTCTGCTGACGCTCTCTTCGCTGAGCGTCGGTCTCTTTGGGCAGGCGCATGGCCCGCATGACATCGTCAAATGCCTGGGCGTCCTTTGCCGCGAGATCCAGGAGGGTCGTTCGATCTTGATCCATTTTGCGGGCAACGGTCTCAATGGACACGCCGCCCTCTTTCACCTTCGTCAAACGGCTGACCATCGCGAGCAAGGCGGCCGCCATCGCGCCCGTGACAGCAGACGCGCTGCCCCCGCCCGGGGTTGGCTCCGCAGAAGCCACACGGTCGAGAAATCGCGCGAGGGGCTCGCTGATCACTGCTTCTCAGCCATCAAGCGCCCGCGGTCGACCACAATGCGGCCCCGTTTGATTACCGTGCTCACCGGATTGACTCCAAACGTCATCGCGATTTGTCGATAGTCATCCACTTCGAGGATCACGATGTCGGCTGCCTTGCCCGGTTCCAGGCTCCCCACCTCCTCTGCCATTCCAACGGCGTGAGCCGCATTGATCGTCGCGGCCACCACCGCTTCAGCTGGAGTCATCTTCATGCCGAGGGATGAGAGAGCGATTACCATCGGCACAGAGTATGTGGGGGACGTCCCGGGATTGAAATCGGTGCCGATGGCGACGGGCACCTGCAAATCGATGATGCGGCGTGCCGGTGCATACGGGAGACCCAGAAACAGGGCCGTCGCCGGAAGCAGAACGGCCAACGTTCCGCTCTCCGCCATTGCGCGCAACCCCTCGTCGGATGCGCGCAAGAGGTGGTCTGCTGAGACCGCTTCCAGTTCCGACGCCAGCCGCGCGCCTCCCTGGTCAGACAATTCATCCGCGTGCATCTTCAGATCGAGTCCCGCCTCATGCCCTGCCAGCAGCACGTTCCGCGATTGGTCAGGCGTGAACGCGCCGACGTCGCAAAACACGTCACAAAACTCCGCCAGATCCTCCTCCACCACAGCGGGAATCATCTCATCAATGATCAGCCGCACATAGCCATCCGGATCACCGGCAAACTCGGGCGGAACCGCGTGGGCGCCGAGGAATGTCGGAACGAGGTCGGCGTCGTGCAGCGCGCTCAGGCGATGAACGACGCGGAGTGACTTCAACTCGTCCTCGACGGACAGCCCGTACCCACTCTTGGCCTCGACCGTCGTGGTGCCGTGAACGAGCATGCGATTCAACCGGAGGTTCCCGAGTGCCAGGAGATCATCCTCGGAGGCAGCGCGTGTAGCGCGCATGGTTGACAGGATGCCCCCGCCCCGGGCGGCGATCTCTTGATAGGTGGCGCCGGCGAGCCGCATCTCGAACTCATCGGCCCGCGACCCGGCAAACACGAGATGCGTGTGCGGATCCACAAATCCCGGCACCACGACGGTGCCGCGGGCATCGATCGTGGTCGTGCCCGCGGACGCGCTGACTTCGTCGAGGACCTCAGCCGTCGATCCGGCCGCGATGATCACGCCGTCCGCGACCGCCACGGCCCCGTCCGCGGCCAACCCCAGATCCGCAAGACCGGCCCCACGCCGGGGGTGTCCGTTGTTTCCGGCAATGGTCAGGAGTTGCGCGGCATGCGTGATGAGGAGATCGGCGGGCAATTTCATCGCTGACGCGACGCAGCTATTCCATCAGGTGCGTTTCAAGGATTTGTTCACGCGTGAAGTCGCGGAGGCGAAGGTGGTGGCGGGCGACGTCGACGACCGCGTCGAGGGGAAGCAGACCTACGACCTCGCTCTCGACGATGGTCACCCCGTAGTGCGCCGCCTCCTCGTTGACCACTTCAAACGCTCGCTGTACGGGGGTCTGCGTGAAATCCACGAGGTTCATCGAGACCTGCGCCTTGCCACTTTCATTCTTCACGCCCATCGCCTGTACAGCCACCAGTCCGCCGCTGCTCTCGCGGACGGCGCGTGCAATCTTTTTTGCCACTTCGATGTCGTCTGTACTGAGGTTGATGTTGTAGGCGATGAGCGGGCGACGGGCACCCACGACGGCGGCGCCTGCAGTCGGATGAGGTTTCGCCTCACCGAAATCCGGCATCCACGCTGGATCAGCGAGTTTGGCCGCGAGGCCCTCGTATTCCCCCTTGCGAATGTCCGGCAGTCGCCGGCGCTCCGGTCTTGTCGCCGCTTCGGCGTAGAAAAACACCGGGACGCGCAGCCGGTCCCATATTTCTCGGCCGAGCGTCTTCGCGATCCCAACGGCATCGTCCATGGTCACGCCCGAGATCGGGATGAATGGAATGACGTCGATGGCCCCAAGGCGCGGGTGCTCGCCGCGGTGGGCATTCATGTCGATGAGCTCCACGGCGCGCTCGCACGCGGCCAGCGCTGCGGTCCTCGCCGCCTCCGGAGTTCCCACGAACGTGACAACGCACCGGTTGTGACTCTCGTCCGCCTGCACATCCAGGAGGCGCGCGCCGTTCGTCCGCCGGACCTCGTCCGCGATCGCGTCGATGACTTCACGGCGGCGTCCTTCACTGAAGTTAGGAACGCATTCAACCAATCGGGGCATCGATCTCCGTGCGCGGTTACGACGACGGAGACACTGAGACCCAGCCGCGTTGCGCCGACGCCCGAACGGCGGCCATGGTCCGCTGCACCTGCAGGCCATCACGGAACGTCGCGGCCGGCTCCACGGGCTGACCATCGAGGATGACGCCGACGAGATGCTCGACGAGCCGGATGAATGAGAGCCCCCACAACTTCGCATACTCCATGCCGGGCGATGGCTCGAGCGTCTCTGGCTCCGTTACCTCGCTCAGGTCCTGGCCTCTACGCCCGGTCCACAACCGCTCTTGCTGATCGAGGACGATCGTTCCCTGGTCGCCCCAGATCTCGATTCGCGGGCCCTGTTGAATGGAGGCAACGCCGCTGAGCAACACTGTGCCAACGGCGCCGGATTGGAATCGCAACAAGAACGCGCAGAAATCTTCGGAGGTGACCTTTCGCAACCCCCCGCCCTGCGGATCGGGCCGCTCTTTAATGTATGTCTCCACCGTGCCGCATGCCGCCTCGATCTCCCCCAGGCAGAAGCGCAGGAGATCGATCTGGTGCGAGCCCAGCGCGCCCAGGATGCCTCCGCCCTTTGCCGCGTCGGACCACCACGTCCACGGACGCGCTGGATCACTGCGGCCGGGCCCGACAACCGTGATCAGTGCATGGCGCGGGCGCCCGATCGCACCGTCGTGGACCAATGTCCGAATCTTGCGGCGGTTCGGGTTGAAGCGAAGTTCGTGGTCGATGACGTGCACGACCTCGCGACGTTCTGCCTCGTGTAACATTTCCTCGGCCTCACGGACATCCAGCGCCATTGGCTTCTCGCACAGCACGTGCCGGCCTGTGCCGAGCGCGGCCATGGTCATCGGATGATGTAGAAACGGAGGTGTTGTGATGCTGACGAGGTCGAGATCTATTTGCACGAGCTCTCTGTAGTCATCGAACGCGTGTGGGATGCTGAACCGGTCCGCGATGCGACGAGCCTTCCCCGGCGTCCCGCTCGCTATCCCAACAAGCTCGACGCGTGGGTTCGCCTTGAACGCTGGAATCTGAACTTCGCTTCCGAAGCCTGTGCCGATGACCCCGACGCGGAGCTTGTTCACGCTTCATCGACGCGGGAAAAGTGAATCACCGTGACGGTATCCTCGGGCGAGACCTGTCGCTCTCGTCCGTAGATCGCGGACAGCCAGTCTACGAGCTCCTCATGCCGGCGCAATTCAGGATTGTCGCGCTGGATCTCCCGAGGGGAGACCTCTTTGAGCGACTTCACCTCGACCGCATCGATGATCGCCGTGGCGATTTTCTTGCGAGTGCCGTGCCGTCGTCCAACCGTGAGCCAAACGATCTGGCCAGATTGATACTTGTCTCGCTTGTCACCGAGGCGAATCGTGGCCGTCTTTCTGCCGTCGCGCAACTGCTCTGCAAACACCGATGAGTAAAAGTTGAGGGCAAACACTTCAAACCTCCCCTGGACGACGTCAACTGCGATCGTGGGGTCGTAGGTCGTAGGTCGTAGATAGGACAATGATTTCCACGACCCACGACCTACGACCTACGACCGTTCTTATCTTCGTTCGGCGACATCGGGATCATCAGGCCGTGCCTTTTAGCAGCAGTTATGGCTTCGGGATACCCTGCGTCCGCGTGGCGCATGATGCCGGTTCCCGGATCCGTGGTAAGGACACGTTCGAGCTTCTCATCCCCGAGGGGCGTGCCGTCGGCGATGACGACCTGCCCGGCGTGAATGGAATACCCGATCCCCACGCCCCCACCGTGATGAACGGACACCCAGGTGGCGCCGGCGCTGGCGTTGACCAGAGCGTTCAGGATTGGCCAATCCGCCACGGCATCTGATCCGTCGCGCATCCCTTCAGTCTCCCGGTACGGTGACGCCACGGACCCCGCGTCGAGGTGATCCCGTCCAATCACAATCGGCGCCGCCACCTCTCCACGGCGCACGAGGTCACTGAACGCCACCCCCGCTCGTGCGCGCTCCCCGTATCCTAACCAGCAGATGCGGGCGGGCAGTCCCTGGAAGGGCACACGCTTTTGGGCCAGACCAATCCACCGTCCGAGCGATTCGTGCTCGGGAAACAACTCAAGGACGGCCTCGTCTGTGCGCTGGATGTCGCGCGGTTCACCGGAGAGTGCGGCCCAGCGGAAAGGACCGCGCCCCTCGCAGAACTGCGGCCTGATGTATGCCTGCACGAAACCCGGGTAACTGAAGGCGCCATTGAATCCGGCCTCCTTCGCCTGACCGCGCAGATTGTTTCCGTAATCAAAGACGACACTGCC
Source organism: Armatimonadota bacterium (assembly GCA_020028455.1). Taxonomy (GTDB): domain Bacteria; phylum Sysuimicrobiota; class Sysuimicrobiia; order Sysuimicrobiales; family Kaftiobacteriaceae; genus JACPRY01. The sequence goes on from JAHZOA010000005.1 coordinate 30,764, forward strand.
CGAAGTCTGCATCCTGACCAAGGCTTCACAGTGGCGGCTGATCGATGCGCGGGAGCGCTTTACGTAATCGTCCGGCGCGCGCTGCCGCAGCTGAGGCGCCTCCTCCGCGGTAACGCCCTCGGGGATGTAGCCGCCGAGGGGATCATGCGCCGACGTTTGATCCGTCGCCACATCGAACACGATGTTGCGCCGCGCCAGCTCACTAAAAACCTCCGCCGCATTTCCGAGCAGCGCGACGGCGTACGCTCTTCCCTCGCGCTTTGCCTCGTCGGTCCAGCGCAGCGCCTCATCCAGCCGGTCCGTCGCGCGGTCGACCCATCCGGCGCTGACGCGCCGGTGAATGCGCGCGGGATCCACCTCCACGATGAGGGCCACCCCTTCGTTCATCGTCACGGCCATCGGCTGGGCGCCACCCATCCCACCGAGTCCCGCCGACAGGACTGTGCGACCGCGCAGGCTTCCGCCGAAGTGGGCTCGAGCGACCGCTGCAAATGTCTCGTAGGTCCCCTGGAGAATGCCCTGGGTCCCGATGTAGATCCACGAGCCCGCCGTCATCTGTCCGTACATCATGAGGCCGAGCGCTTCGAGCTCCCAGAACTTCTCCCAGGTCGCCCACGCCGGGACCAGCATGGAGTTGCTGATGAGCACCCGCGGCGCCCAGGAATGCGTCCGGAAGACCCCAACCGGTTTGCCCGACTGCACCAGCAGCGTTTCGTCGTCGGCGAGCGACTGGAGACTCGTCACAATCGCGTCAAAACACTCCCAGTTTCTTGCTGCCTTGCCGGTACCGCCGTAGATGATGAGCTCGTCGGGCCGCTCCGCTACCTCCGGATCGAGGTTGTTCATCAGCATCCGCAGTGCTGCCTCCTGCGGCCATCCCCGGCAGGAGATTGCATTCCCCCGGGGAGCCCTGACGGGCCGGGGCTGTCCTGAACCCAGGCGACGTGAGCGGCCGGGGTCGCTCACGACAGGCGTCCCACCAGCTGCTCGGCCGCGGCCAGCACCGAACCATCGCGGACAAGCTCGAGGCCTTTTGCCAGATCGTCGGCGAGCACGCGGTCTGCCTTCAAGGGAAGAATACTCTGGCGCACCGCATCATACGCGCGCCCTGTGCCCTTGCCGGGCCGCAGCGGACGGTGGAAGTCCAGGGCCTGTGCCGCACAGATGAGCTCGATACCGATGACCTGTTGAGCGTGCGCCAACACGCGGGCCGCTTTTCGGGCCGCGATCGCCCCCATGCTGACGTGATCTTCTTGGTTGGCAGATGTCGGGATGCTGTCCACACTCGCCGGATGACTGAGGACTTTGTTTTCCGAGACGAGCGCAGCGGCCGTATACTGGGCAAGCATCAGACCAGAATGCAGCCCGCTATCGTTCGTCAGAAACGCCGGCAGACCACTGAGATGAGGGTTGACGAGCCGCTCGATCCGACGTTCCGCAATGTTCGCGAGTTCGCTCACAGCGATGGCCAGCAGGTCGAGCGCTAGGGCCACGGGTTGGCCATGAAAGTTCCCGCCTGAGATCACGCGGTCATCGTCGGGGAAGATCAGTGGGTTGTCCGTGGCGGAGTTGATCTCGATCTCAATGACACGCCGGGCATACGCAATCGCGTCGCGTGAAGCCCCGTGCACCTGGGGGATGCAGCGCAGCGAATAGGCATCTTGCACTTTCGGCCTTGGCGGCGCCTGCTGCAGGATCTCGCTGCCAGTGATCAGCCGCCGCAGGTTCTCCGCGCTGGCGCGCTGCCCCGGGTGAGGACGCACTTGATGCAAGAGTGCATCAAACGCCTCAGGCAGTCCTCGCAGTGCCTCGAACGTCATCGCCGCGGCCACGTCGGCCGTATCAGCCAGACGCTGCGCGTCAACGACGGCCAGTGTGCCGAGCGCGGTCATGGCCTGCGTGCCGTTGATCAGGGCCATGCCTTCTTTTGCGCCAAGGACCACAGGCGACAGACGTAGCTTCGCGAGCGCTTCCCGGCTCGACAGGCGATGCCCGTTCACCGTCGCGCTGCTCTCGCCGATCATCGCCAGGGCGAGATGTGCGAGTGGGGCAAGATCTCCCGACGCGCCCACGGAACCCTGCGATGGAACAACGGGGTGGATCGCCTGGTTGAGCATCTGAATGAGGAGATTGAGTGTCTGGAGACGGATGCCTGAGTAACCTAGCGCCAGCGCGTGCGCGCGGAGCAGCATCATGGCTCGGACAACCTCATCGGGAAGCGCCTCGCCCACGCCGGCGCTATGACTCCGGACGATATTGATCTGAAGCTGCGCCGTCTGCTCGGGAGAAATGTGCACTCCCGCGAGCTCGCCTACACCGGTGCTGATCCCGTAGATCGCCCGCCCTTCACCGGCGAGTCGCTCAACTACAGCCCGCGACCGCTCCACACGGGTCCGAGCATGAGGAGAGAGGGCAACCGCTGCCCTCTCTCGTGCAACCGTGACGACGTCTGCCAGCGTGAGATGCTCGCCGATCTCGACGGTCACTTCAGACTCTCGTGAAAGGTCGAGCTCACCGCCTTCTGTCCGCGCGAGCCTACGACCGTGGCCAGCACGACGTTGTCGTATGTGATTTTCGACGTCACCGTCTTCATGGTGTTGAGCTGGCTCAGAATGGCTTGCCACGCCAGCAGGCCCTCAGTTTCGAGGTTCTGCTTCGCCTCGGTTTTGTCGTCCGGAACGATCGTGACGACTGCGCGGTCTTTTTCGATCTTATCCCCAGGCTTGACGAGGACTTGCGCCACCGCGCCGGTGTAATCGGCTGTGGCAGCGACGACGATCTTTCCATCGCTCGCCTTCACACTGGCGACCGCTGCACCTTTCCTCACGCGTGTCCCGACCTTCGCAAGACCCTGCGGGACGACTTCCCCGTCCATCGTTGCGCGTGCCGCCGGAGGATACGTCGCGGATTCGAACGTCACATCGACTGTACCGGCCGCTTCATTGACTTTGACGTCTTTGACCGTCCCGCGGCCGATGATATTCTCAACCAGATTCTTGGCGATGACATCTGGCGGAGGCGGCTTCCGCGCTTCTTCTTCACGCCGCCGGTAGGCCGAATCCCAGGCGTACAGCCCGGCGCTGACCACGACGACGGCGGCGACGTAAATGAGAATGGGACCGAGACTCACTCCGGTTTTGCGTACTAATTTTCCGGACTTTGCCACACATTCACCCCCGAAAAAGCGACTACGGAATCAGGAAACAGGAATCAGGAATCAGGAACTGATTCAACAGGCGCGGGGAGGTTCCTATTTTCCTGTTTCCTGTTACCTGTTTCCTGTTTCCGCACTGCAATCTCAGGAAACGCTGATCGCCTCAGACGTGGTGATGGTTCCTCTGTAAAGGAATGAAGTCTGCCTGATGGTTGCCTGAAAGTCGAACGGCGTGATCGCCGAGATGGCATCAATCGGCAGGATGACCTTGTAGCCTCGCAGGGCCGCGCTTCCCGCTGTGTGCAGCACGCAAATGTTGGCCACCGTGCCGCACACAATCACCGTCGCGACCTGCCGCAGACGGAGCTCATGATCGAGCGAGGTTCCAAAAAACCCGTCGTACCTCAGCTTTTGAATGACGCGGTCCGTGGGCCGAGGGGTAAGCTCCTCGATGATCTGCCATCCCCAGCTGCCACGAAGGACGTGCTGCCCCCAAATTGGAAACTCGGGGTCGCCGGGATCGTGGGTATCCTGGGTGTAGAAGACCGCCATGCTACGCCGCCGCGCCAGATCGAGTAGGCGCTTGATCGCCTGGATCGTTTTCTCCGCGTCCCCGACGACGAGTGCGCCTCCCTCCTTGACGAAATCGTTCTGCATGTCGACAACGATCAGCGCCGTCGCCTTTGGATCGACCACAACGTGCCGCTCGACCTCATAATCGGGGGTTTCAACCGACTTCATTCGCTCTCACGACCCTCACCTAGCCCACGCTGCGCCTTTCAGGAGAGGTCGTAGTAACGGCACCGCAAGCAGGATGACAATTATGTCGACGAGCGTCTCAAAGGCCAACCCGTAGATGAAAAGCGCCTTTGTGACATCATTGAGCGGAAGTAGCCCCACCTGGACGAAAACCAGAATGTTCAGCACATGCCCCACGATGATCGTCAAAGCCCCCAGGAATGCGCGTCGCCCCGCGAGGCCCGCGGTGAGACCCATGATCGTGTGCGGAATCACCGCCCATCGCTCAAAGAGGTTCCCAGCTGGAGTAAAGAACCCATTGACCCCTGTACCAATCAAGCCGACGAGGGCCCCCGCGGCGGGCCCCAAAAGAATACCCGCGATTACGACGACCACCATGTTGAGGGCAATGATGGCCCCCGGGACCATGGGGTTAGGGATGAATCTGACCACCTGGCCAACGACAACGTATAAAGCCGCGAGCACTGCGACATAGGCGATCTGCCGAGTCGACATCCGCGCTTCCTCCCGTCGAAAATATTGAAGGCTGCCCTGCCAACAGGCAGCCTTCGTCACAGCAGAATTTCGTCCCTGGTCAGGACGCTTCAGGCTTAGGCTTCAATGACGGAATCGGCATGTCGGGCCGGGCCTCTGAGTGCGGCGGCGGCTGCGGCGCCGCGGGGGTCTCCGGCTCGAGCGGCTCGCCGGCCATCACCCGTTCAAGTTGCGATCCTTCTAGACTCTCTTTCTCCAACAGGGCCTGCGCGATGCGCTCCAGTTTGTCGCGGGCTTCCGTGATCACCTGGCGCGCGTGATCGTAGCACTCATCGATAATCTTCCGCGTTTCCTTGTCGATCTCGTACGCGATCTCCTCGCTGTAGTTTCTCGTTTCGATCAGGTCGCGGCCCAGAAACACCGGCCCGTGGCGCCTGCCCAGCGCCATCGGCCCGAGTTTTTCGCTCATCCCAAATTCAGTCACCATCCGGCGGGCGAGCTCAGTCGCCTGTTCGAAATCGTTCTGGGCGCCGGTCGTCGATTCTCCGAAGACCAGCTCTTCAGCCACCCGTCCACCCAATGCCGCGGTGATGCGGTCGAGGAGCTCGTTCTTCGTATAGGTGTACTTGTCCTCAGGCGGCGCACTGATGACGTATCCTAGCGCCATCCCGCGCGGCAGAATGGTGACCTTGTGCGGCGGATCCGCGTGAGGGAGCAGCTTGCCAAGCAGCGCATGTCCGCCCTCATGGTAGGCGGCGATCTCCCGCTCCTTGGCCGACAGCACACGGCTACGGCGCTGCGGTCCGGCGATGACGCGTTCGATCGCCTCTTCCATTTCGGACATCGTGACCTTCTTCTTGTTGCGACGTGCGGCGAGCAACGCCGCCTCGTTGACGAGGTTAGCCAGGTCTGCGCCCGAAAATCCCGGCGTATGCTTGGCCAGAATTTCGAGATCGACATCCTCGGACAGTGGCTTCCCGCGGACGTGGACATCGAGAATCGCCCGCCGTCCTTTACTATCCGGATTGTCGACGACGACCCGGCGGTCAAACCTGCCTGGCCGAAGCAGCGCAGGATCGAGAATATCCGGACGGTTGGTCGCAGCGATCAGGATAATGCCGGCGTTCGGATCAAACCCATCCATCTCAACCAGCAGCTGGTTCAGGGTCTGTTCGCGTTCATCATGCCCGCCGCCTAACCCGGCGCCCCGCTGCCGGCCCACGGCGTCAATTTCGTCGATGAAGATCAGGCACGGCGCGCTCTTCTTGGCCTGCTCGAACAAGTCGCGGACGCGTGACGCGCCCACACCCACGAACATTTCCACGAATTCCGAACCGGAGATCGAGAAGAACGGCACGCCGGCCTCGCCGGCCACGGCTTTGGCCAGGAGCGTCTTGCCGCTCCCGGGCGGTCCAACCAGCAACACGCCGCGGGGAATCTTGGCACCGAGAGCTTGGAATTTCTTGGGGTGCTTGAGGAACTCGATGATTTCCTGGAGCTCTTCCTTCGCCTCCTCGACGCCGGCTACATCCTCGAAAGTCACTTTCGGCCGGTTCTCTGTGTGCAGACGCGCACGGCTTTTGCCGAACGACATCGCCTGGTTACTGCCGCTCTGCGCCTGCCGCAGCATCAGCATCCACAGCCCGATCAGCAACAGGAACGGCAGCATTGTAGAAAGGATGTTCGGCCAGATGGCATTCCGGTTGCGCGGCTCAACGTTGATCTGCGTGCCCCTGGCTTGGAGGATGGCGAGGTAGGACGTGTCATTGGACGGCACGTAGGTCCGGAACGCTGTACCTTCCGGAGTTCCGTCCTTGAGCTTGCCGATGATCGTCTCATCACCGATCGTAACTTCCTTCACGCGTCCTGCTTCGGCATGATCGATGAACTGGCTGTACGAAATCTCCTCTCGCGGGGCGCGGGCGCGGTACAGCGGTCCGACAAAGAAGTAGATCACGACCGCGAGGATGATGCCCCAAACAACTAGGTTACGTAGATACCGATTCAGCACCGATCTTGCCTCCTACGAGTTAGCTTTACGATACGATGAACAGTTTCTGTTATCAAGCGGACCCAACGACAGCATCGTCGGGGGTATTCCGCACCGGGGGGATAGGGCCTCCTGCCGCCTTTCGCACGCTGAGCAGGACAATGTGGCGTGTTCGCTCGCTCAGTCGAGCGATTTCAGAGATACGCCGGCCAACAATCCACACAATCCGTCCCCGCGCGTCGGTCACCACGGGGATTCTGTGACGTTCCCAGCGCGGTACTTTATCGTCGACGAACAGATCTTGTACCTTCTTTTTGCCCCGCATACCGAGCGGCATCATTCGATCGCCCGGGCGCCACGAACGAATCCGCAATTCTTCGCCGAGCGCGCCGGCATCGAGGTAGACCTCATCAGGCTGTGCGGAAGATGAAGGGCCCGGCGCCGCGATCTCAACGATGGAGGCACTAAGCGTCATGCCAAATTCCTCTGCCGTCACCGTACCCGGAATCCTCAAACGGTACTCCCTACTCGGTTCTTGCGATTGCGAACGGGTGACCTCGAGCGCATCGTAGTTGACCCGAACTGCGATCGTGCCGTCGGCAATGTCACCGGGGCGGCCTTTCGTGGCGACTCGATGCGCCCTCTTTTCCCAAACAACCGGCAGGCCGGCGGATGTTCCGGTGATCTGCGATGCCGCCCACCTCAACATTCGGCGCTGCACGTCCTGGGAGAGCCGCCGGAATTCGCCGAGTGGAATCCTGATCACAAGCTCACTGGCTTCGGCCACGTTCGCTACGTGCTGATATGTCAGATCGTTCAGCAGGCGGTCCGCGGATCGAATGACGCTGCTGAGGCTCAGGAGCAAACCGCTTCCTCCGGGAGCGACTCGTTCAAGGTCTGGGAGCACCCGGAATCTGATCCAGTTCCGGTCAAACCGCAGATCTCGGTTGCTGGGATCTTCTCGCCACTCGATAGACCGCACCGACAGGAAGCGGCGAGCCTCTTCGCGCGTACCCGTCATCAGTGGGCGGATGACGTGTGCCGCATCAAGCGGCCTTGCGATCGGGATCCCACCCAGCGCAGCCCAGGGATCTCCTCGCAGGATCCGCATCAGCACCGTTTCGATTTGATCATCCTGAGTGTGGGCGGTTGCGATGCGCCGGGCCCTGTGCTCACGCGCCACCCTCGCGAGAAATTCATACCGGGCCTCCCGGCCGGCCTCTTCAATTGAAAGCTTGCGACGGCGAGCTAATCCCCGCACGTCGGCGGCGCTAGTAACAGATGGAAGGCCGTGCTGGTCCGCCATCCGGACCACAAAGCGCGCATCGTCAGCACTGTCCACCCGCAGGCGGTGATCGAGGTGGGCCACCACCAGGGTAAGATTCCATTCCTTGGTGGCCTTGACCTTCTCAAGAAGTTCCATATCGTCTCAAATGTAGAAGGCAGCCATGTAGGCTGCCGTCCTTCGACTCGCTTCGCTCGCTCAGGACACCATTCGACTCGCATGCCAACTGGTCGAAGACCATGAGCGAGCCTGCTGCAGGCAGGCGAGTCGAATGGTGGCGGCGGGGAGACTCGAACTCCCGACACCGCGGGTATGAGCCGCGTGCTCTGACCAACTGAGCTACACCGCCACGCCCATCCATTATAGGGGGAACCCGCCGGTGAGCAAAGGGGACTCGTGATTCGTGACTCGTGATTCGTGACTCGCAACTGCAGGATTTGGCCTTACGAGTCACTAGTCACAAGTCACGATGTTCTAACGTATCGTGAATTGCAGCGCTGGAAGTTGAATCGAGGCTCGCTCGGACCCTTCGGTCCGCCCGGTCACGAACGCGATGATTTCATAGGCGCCCAGATCGGCCCGGCGGCCCTGGTAGTCGCGCTGATCCCAGGATGCCTTGAGCGTCATGGGCTCGTTTGACCGGATGGGGATAGACTGAACAACCTGGATGAAAGCTTTGTCGTGCGACCACCGCCAGATCTCGTCGCCACGGGGACGCCGGACCAGCAGATCGAACCGCTGTCCGCTGAAAAACGTCAGCGTCACCGGATTAGCGCCTGCATTGCGGATCGTAATGGTGACTTCGACGGACTCGCCCGCGTCAAAGACCCGCTTTGTGATTGACGCCTCGTGCCGCAAACCGCCTTCAGCGCGCTCGACCATCAACGACGTTCCGGGCGCGGCGGCGACCAGCACCACTAGCACGAGTCCAATTAGCATTCCCTGCACGGTGACCACCCCGTTGTAGAACACTCTGGTCTAAATACGTATCCAGGGGGCCTGCAAGTTCTGCCAACCTTTATTTGAGGCCGAGTTTGGGCAACTCAAATCGGATCTTCCCCGCGGCGATCTCCTCGAGCGCAATCGTCACAGGGTTAGCACTGTCGATATCAACCATGGGCAGAGCGCCTTCTTTCAATTGCCGTGCCCGTTTGGCGGCGACGATGACGAGTGCGTACTTGTTCTCTACCCGGTCGAGCAGCGCCTCGAGTGGAGGCTTGATCACTTCGTCACCTCGGTGGGGGTTAAGGCCAGTCTTGCGAGCAACACATCATTTTATCAAGGGCTGAGACCCTGTCAATGGTAAAAGGCGGGTGCTAGAGTAGGGCGCATGCGCATTCATGCGCTTGGATTGATGGCGTTCGGCTCCATTACGTCGATCATGATGACAATCCCTGTCCTGTCACTCTACTTGAGTGAACGGGGGTTGCCACCCGCGCATGTCGGAGCGGTCATCGGCGCCATGTCGCTTGCAATCGTGTTCGCAGAGGTTCTGGTGGCGCCGGCTGCGTCGTCCCGCCTGGGACGGCGAGCCACGGTCGCGATCGCGCTTGCCGGCAGCGCTATTATGCTCGCGGTCTTCCCTCAGGTCCGCTCCCTCAGCGGCTTCTATCTCAACCGGCTGATCTTCGGCGGCCTGCGCGGGCTGCTGTGGCCGGTCATGTTCGCCGAAGTCACAGAGCACGCCTCACCCGAACGCCGTGAGGTATCGTTTGCGATCTTCTGGATGTATTTCGGACTGGGCACGCTCGCGGGACCGGCAATCGGTGGCGTGCTGGGTGACCGCTTTTCGCTCATGGCGCCGTTCTTTGTCGCAGCGGTCATCTCGATGCTGACGCTGGCGCCGGTCGTCGCGGTGCGGCCGTTCCGGGATCCCAGCACCGGCAATCCGCTGGCCACCTACCGAACCCTGCTGCGCATGTCGCCGGCGATCCCTCGCGTGTGGGCGCTCACGTTGTGCAACGTCACGATATTTGGCGTCTACACCACGTTCTTGCCCCTGCACGCGGCATCGCGCGGACTCTCGGCGGCACAGATTGGTCTCATCTTCACAGGCGGCGCTGTATCCTTCATCCTCGGGCAGGACCTGCTCCGTCGATTGGTCGATCGCATCTCGGCGGAACGGCTGCTGGGGCCGGCGTTTATCGTGCGGGGCCTCGGCATCGCCATCGTGCCGTTTCTGTACTCCTTCGAAGCCCTCCTGATCGTGAACTTCGCAACTGGGGTAATGGGCGCTGTTCTACCTCTCGCCCTGACGACGCGCGTCGCCGCGCAGGCATCCCGCGAGCAGCTGGTGCCGGCGATGGGTGGATTCAACGCGGCGGCAGACCTGGGGTTCTTCGTAGGGCCAGTCGTCGGAGGCTTACTAGCCGCCTTCGGCCTGATTTGGGCGTTCGCAGTGGTCCTGCCGGTGATCGTGATCGCTTTGCTGCTCCTGCGCGACCGGGGTGGAATGCCGCACCAGACGTTACGTGAGCAGCATCCTGTCCATGACCATGGCGGCGAATAGCAGGGCGAGGTACACGATAGAGTAACTGAACAGCCCCCTCGCAGACTGCGGTGTCTGCGCCCGTCGCAAGTGAATGGCCCGCCAGAGGAACACGCTGCCGAGCGCTGCCGCGGCAGATACATACATCCAGCCCATCGAACCGATCGGATACAGCAGCATCGTCGTCGAGACCAACAGCACGGAATAGATCACGATCTGCCGCCGAGTCTCGTGTTCTCCCGCCACCACCGGCAACATCGGTACGTGGGCGCGCGTGTAGTCTTCGAGGCGGTATAGCGACAGCGCCCAGAAATGGGGCGGTGTCCAGAGGAAGACGATCAGAAAGAGCAGCACCGCGGGAAATTCTACCCGACCTGTCGCCGCCGCCCACCCCACCAGAGGTGGGACTGCTCCGGCGGCTCCACCAATCACAATGTTCTGAGGCGTCGCCCGCTTCAACCACACCGTATAGATGAAGACATAGAACAGTAAACCGAGCATTGCCAGCACCGCACTCAAAAGATTCACCAATGACGCGAGGATCGCAAAGGCGAGCGCTCCGAGGACCACCGCAAAGGCAAACGCAAACGGCGGATCGATCCTGCCCGCCGCAATGGGTCGCCTCCGGGTGCGCGCCATCAGGGCATCGATGTCTCGTTCGAGTATCTGGTTGATCGCGCCCGCCGATCCCGAGGCAAGTGCCCCCCCGACGAGTGTGCTCAGCATGACCCACGGGGAGACGACGCCAGGCGCCGCGACAAGCATCGCAGCTCCAGTCGTGACAAGGAGCAGCACAACGATCCGCGGCTTGGTGAGACTGACGTAGTCGAGGATTCGGGCCACCCCTCTCCCCTCTGGGGAGAGGGGTTTGGGGAGAGGGGCAACGGGCTCGGTCATCCGGGTGGCCAGGACCGCAAGCACGATCAGCGTAGCGAACAGTGCCGCTGCGTTCGCTAGATGAGCTGTCGTTACGCCGGGCGCGAGACGGTACTCGATGTTGAGCGCGCCGATGAAGACCTGCAGGATCAACAGGCTTACGGCGATCGCGGACGTGGCCTGAAGCAGCGGCCGCCTCCAAAGCCTGTACGCCGCGAACGTGGTGGCGATGATCAATACGCTGACGAGCGCGGCGGCGAAACGGTGCACGACATGGACGCCCACCGCGCCTCTCAGGGGAGGAAGCAGTTCACCGGTGCACAGCGGCCAATCCGGGCAGGCCAGGCCGGCCCCGCTTGCACTGACATATCCGCCCAGCAGAACAAGCATGTAAGTGGCGATCGCAGTGAAGACTGCAAGCCGCCGGAAGCGAACGTCTCTGCCCGGCACACTCTTGGCGCCCACGACGGCCAGCGTCGCGAGAACGATCAGTGTCGCGAAGAACGCCATGGCCGTGCCGAGGTGCGCGACGACCACCCACTGGCTCAGTTCTGACTGTACCGTCAATCCGCCGAGGATAATCTGTACACCGACCAGGAGCAGCGCCAGGGTCGAGAGACCCCGCAGGGCACGCGCCTCCCAGAGGCGCCACGTTTGCACTGCAACGGCAAGGGTCAAGAATCCAACCACCGACGCCACGAGCCGGTGACTATACTCGATCAGCACTGGTCCGGCAAGCTGCGGGATCCACCGTCCATCACACAGGGGCCAGTCAGGGCACGCGAGGCCCGATCCGGTTGCTCGGACCACACCACCAAGGACGATCAGGAAGTATGTGGCGACGGTTGTTGCGAGGACGAGTCTTGCGAACGACTTCATGCGCCCGAACGCGGTTGCGCCGTTCGCGCGGCGGAAACAAGCGAGCGGAACAGCTGGCGTTGAGATTCATCGTCAGGCATGCGTTCGGGATGCCACTCCACGCCGATCGCAAACGAGGCGCTAGGGAATTCAATGGCTTCAATCACTCCGTCTGGGGCGGCCGCCGTGATGACAGCGCCCCTGCCCGGCTGTTTGACAGCCTGATGGTGGGCGCTGTTCACACTGAGTTCTCTCCGTCCAACGATCTCCGCCAGGCGGCTGCCGGGGACGATGCGGATGTCATGAAAGACGTCCTTCCCCTCGACCCTGTGAGCGGCTGGATCGATTCCGAGGAGGGAGACATCCTGGTAGAGACTTCCACCCGAAGCAACATTCAGGACCTGCATCCCTCCGCAGATGCCCAGTACGGGCATCCGCTCTTCGAGCACGGCGCGTCCCAATGGGATCTCCACCTCATACCGGTTCGTATCAACGTCCACCTCGAGCCCGGGGGTGATGCTCTCTGAATACATACGCGGGTCGATATCCCGGCCGCCGCTCAATAGGAGCGCATCGATTCCCCGCAATGCAGCGCGTTCCCCGGCCGCGCGAAGATCCGCCGGGGTGATCCAGTGCACAACCCCGCCGGCGGCTTCTACGGCCGTCGCGTAGCCCCGCGCGGACTGGGTGCTGGGATCAATCGCCGTGATTCCGATGCGGGGCGCGCCAGGGTTCACGGCGACACGAACGGTGCGTCGCCGCCGGTGCAGAACGCGCATGGCGAGTTCGCATCAGTCTGCGAGGACACCACGACGACCTCTGTCGTGACCTTGAGTGACCGAATCGCAAATGTGATGGGCCAGGTCGATTGCGTCAAGACCGGGTTGTACTTGGCCTCGAGGGCTCGGATGATGGGGTCGAGCAAAGGAACCCCGTTGACACGCATGTTGTCTATATAGAAGTAGAGATCTTTGGTCCCGCCGAGCGCAAACCACCCCTTCAGCCACACCCGCACCGGAAGGTTGTTGAGGGGAACGGTCCCTTCCCCGAAGAGAAACTGTCCGTCCGACCAGAGGCGGATGTCTTTAAAGGCATTTCCGGAGATGAAATATTCCTGCAGGCTCTTCAGGGTGAACCGCGCGTGGATCGCGGACTCTCGCCACTCATCGACGCGCAGCTCTCCGCGCTGCATCGCGCCGACATTCAGCGATGCGCCGACGACACGGAACCACACCTCGTCAACCTGCATTCCGCCGAGGTTGGCCTTCTTCGCATAGACGCTGATCCGCGCGAAGCCGCCGGGATAGAGGTCGGGTACGGCGTCAATCCTGATGTCATTCGTCTGGAGGAATCCCGCAAACAGCTTCTGCAGGTCGGCTTCAGGCTGACCGGCGGCAGGCGCGGCCATCGCCGCCACCACCACACTTATTGCGATCACACTTGCCCACCGCATCCTCGCACTCTCCGGCGTGCTCTTCTCTTGCTATCCTTCTTGAAGGACCGCTGCGTGCGCAAACAGCGCCGGCTGTCCTCCTGTGTGCCAGAACACCACGTTCTGGTCAGAGCGAAACCGCTCCTGCGCAATCAATCCCATCAGTCCTGCCATCCCTTTTCCGGTGTAGACAGGATCGAGCAGGATTCCCTCGGTGCGGGCGGCGACCCGGATCGCATCGAGGCACTCCTTCGTTGGAATACCATACCGCTCTCCGATATAGTCGTCGTAGACGATCACGTCGTCGGGATGCGGCCGCCACTCGAGCCTCAACATCTCGACTAGCTCGGTGACGATTCCGACCACGCGCTTCACAACGGTCTCTCGGGGCGGTCCCGCGCTGATCCCGACGACCTGCACGCCGCTCTGGGTGAGCTTTGTGCCGGCATACAGTCCAGACTGCGTGCCGCCCGAAGTGCTCGTGTGCACGATGGCGTCAATTCGCAGACTCAAAGCGTTGGCCTGACCCAGGAGTTCGAGCGCGGCTTCCATGTAGGCCGCCGCACCGAACGCATTGCTCCCGCCACGAGGAATGACGTAGGGCTTCCGGCCGTCCCGACGGAGCTGCCGCGCCATGTCCTCAACGACGCCCATCAGCACGTACTCTTCATCAGTCTGGATCACGCGGACCTCAGCGCCGAAGATGTGGTCCAACAATAGGTTGCCCTGCCGCTCCCCAGGCACGTCGCCATTGAGTACCACGATTGCCTCGAGCCCAAGCTTGCGCGCCGCGGCCGCCGTCATGCGGGCGTGATTGGACTGAACTGCACCCACTGTAATGACGACGTCACAACCCTGACTCTGCGCCTGTCCCAGCAAGAACTCAAGTTTGCGTGCCTTGTTTCCGCCGATGGCAAGCCCGGTGAGATCATCGCGCTTGATCCAGATTTTCGGTCCGCGGAGATATTCAGTCAGCCGCGGCGCGAACTCCAGTGGCGTGGGGAGGTGCGCCAAGTTGACCCGGGGCAAATCGCCGAGCTGCACGCTCAACCCTCAAATACGGGATAAGGGGATAAAGGGATAAGGGGATAAATTGCGCATTAACCTTATCCCTTTATCCCTTTCTCCCTTTATCCCGCAGTTCCGTAAAGAGCGCTTCTCGCGCTCGAAGCGCGCTTATTGCTGCTTCCACTGTTGTTCGTTCGAAGCGCACAAGGGTTCCCGGTCGCGCCTGACCTACCAGCGGAAGATCGACCGTGGCCACGACCCCGATCTTTGGATACCCGCCCGTGGTCGGTCCGTCGGCGGAGATCACGATGGGTTTGCCATCCTGGGGAACTTGTATCGCGCCGGGAAGCATCGCGTCAGAAAGCATCTCCCTCTCAACGCGCGCGATCGCAGGGCCATCCAGACGAATCCCGGCGCGGTCACTCTGCACCGTGACGCGGAAGGTAGAGTTGTAGAATCCGTCGGCTCCATCGACGAACCACTTCTCCTGTGGGCCGGGAATGACACGAAGGCCGATCTCGTCAGAGGGGACTCGCATGATCTCCGACGGCACCCTGGTGTTGATGGGTCGTCCGCGCACGCGGCGCACGCCGAGCATGTCTCCCCTGACGAGTCGCCGTCCGACGCGCCCTGCAGCAAACGCCGACGCGCTTCCGAGAACGGTCCGTGCTTCAATCCCACCAGCGAGCGCGAGGTACGCCCACGTCCCCTTTCGCGGTGCACCGAACCGGATCTCTTGTCCCGAACTCACTCGTACTGGCTGCCACAGTTCAATCTCTGCTCCGTCCAGCGTAGCGGTGAGGTCTGCACCCGCCACCGCCACCCAATGCTCATCATGCATCCTGATGACAGGGCCGGGCGCTGTGCATTCGATCGCCGGGGCGCCGGGGTCATTCCCAACCAAGATATTGGCAACTCGGAACGCATCCCGGTCGATTGCGCCGGAACCAGGCATCCCGAGATGGCGATACCCTGGGCGGCCGAGATCCTGCACGGTCGTGAAGAGCCCAGGTTCGAGCACCTCGACGGCAGGGTGAACCGGCGCACGGAGAAGCGGAACGGCGTCCTCGGCCAGAAACTCTGCGTGCTTGACGGCAACAAAACGGACACGATCGCCGGGGCGGAACAGGATCGGATCTGTCTGGGAAGGATCATAGATGGGCATCGGTGTGCGGCCGATCAGCCTCCACCCACCCGGAGTCTGCAATGGATAGATGCCGCTCAGAGCGTCCGCGATCGCCACAGACCCCACCGGCACGCGAGTGCGGGGCGTGGCCAGCCTGGAGACACGGAGCGCTTCAGGCAGCAAACCGAGATACGGAAATCCCGGCGTAAACCCCAGCATGTAGACCGTGTATGCCGCCCGTGAATGAACCGCGATCAACTCTCGCGCGCTTAGACCGCGCGTCGCCGCCACCTCGTCGAAGTCCGGTCCAGCATCACCGCCGTAGACAACCGGGACTTCCAGGTCACGACCCGCCTGTGGCGCTTCGGGGGCAACCCTGGGCGCGAGATCGGCCGCGGCGGCAACGACGGCATCCCGGCTGCCGTCCAATGGATCGATCACGATGAGCACCGACCGCAAGGCGGGTATCGTCTCTTGGACGCCGCGCACATCATGCATCGCACGTGCCAGCGCCCGAGCCCTCCCGTTGGCCAGCGGAGAGAGCTCATCGTCGAACTCGACGAGGATCGCGCGATCGCCGAACGGTCTTACAACAGGCTCCCTCATACGAGGGGCGTCGGTGATTTTGGATAGGAACCAAGCACGCGGAGGAACGTGGTGACGTCTGTGAGCTCGGCAAGCGCGGCGGCAGCCTCCGCATCATCCTGGTGGCCATCGAAATCAACATAGAAGACGTACTCCCAGGGGACTTCACGTCGGGGACGTGATTCCAGTTTGGTCAGGTTGATCGATCGAGTCGCGAATGCCCCCATCGCGCGGTGTAGTGCGCCGGGGACATTCTTCGTCGTGAAGACAACTGAGGTCTTGCAATCAGAACTATAGGGGGCAGCGGTCCTGCTGAGGCCTAGGAACTTGGTGTAATTGAACGGGTTCGTCTCGATCCCCTCGGCGAGCGTCGAGAGGTGATAGATTTCCGCGGCACGCCGGCCTGCAATCGCCCCTACGCCCTTCAGGCGCTGCGCGGCGACGATCCTTGCGCTGCCAGCCGTATCATTCGCGGCAACCGGTTCGAGGTCATGGCTTCGCAAGAACTCTTCGCACTGCGCCAGCGCCTGCGGATGCGAGTATACCTGTCTGATGGATCCAAGCGTCTGGCCCGACAGCGCGAGCAAATGGTGGCGGATCCGCAGGTCGATCTCGCCGACGATGAACAGCGCGTACGCAAGGAGCAGATCATACGTTTCGTTGATCGAACCGGCCTGCGAGTTTTCCACTGGCACCACACCGCCGTCGGCCCGGGCTGCGGAAACCGTCTCAAAGACATCGCGCAACGTTGAGCATGGGATGACCTCGACCTCGCCGTAGAGCGCCGCCGCGGCTTCCTCACTGTACGCTCCGCGTTCTCCTTGAAAAGCGACACGCATGGCTAGCGGTAGATGCGCGCTACCCGGGGACCAATGCCGGTCAAAACCTCATACGAGATCGTCTGAGCCTTCGAGGCGACCTCGTCCACGCTGATTCTCTCTCCGAAGAGCTCGACTTCGTCGTCCACGGAAACGTCGGCGTTCGCCACGTCGACGGTCAGGTAATCCATGCTCACGCGCCCAACGATGGGGTGCCGTCGATCCCGGATGATCACTTCGCCTTTCGCGCCCGCCAGCCGAGGGTAGCCATCCGCGTAGCCGCACGCGACCGTCGCGATGGTCGTTTGCGTTCGTGGGCGAAAGGTGGCGCCATATCCCACTGCCGTACCCGCGGACACGTGTGTGACCCGGACCACGCAGCTCTTTAGTCTCATGACGGGACGAAGGCCAACCTTATGTTGAAGATGCTGGGCTGGAGAGATTCCATACATCGCGATCCCGATGCGGACCAGATCATAGTGGGCCGCAGGATATGCGATCGCGGCCGCACTGCTGGCTGCGTGAATCAGGATCTTCGGAAATGCGCGGCGCGCCGTGACAACGGCCGGAGCGAATCGTGCCAGCTGTTCCTCCGTATAGTGCCGGTCGGGCTCATCAGGGCTGGAGAGATGTGTGTAGCAGCCTTGGAGAGGGATGCCGGCCTCTTTCAGTCTGGAAATTGCCTGGTCGGCATCGCGGGCCATGATGCCAAGACGGGTCATGCCGGTATCGATCTTGAGGTGAATAGGCGCGCGCGGAAAGCGGCGGAGCCGCAACAAAGCTTCGAGGAATTCGGGGGAACCGATCGTGATGCTGATCTTGTGCTTTGCCGCGGCGGAAAGTTCACTTGCTCCCACTGGCCCAAGGACGAGAATGTGCACCTTGATTCCCGCCTGGCGGAGCGCCGACCCCTCCTCGAGCGTCGCTACCCCGAGCCACGTCGCGCCGGCCCGGACCGCGGCCTTCGCCACGTCGACCGCCCCGTGCCCGTAGCCGTCGGCTTTCACCACTGCCATGACTCGGCAGGACGGCTGCAGATGCTTACGGATTTCTCGAAGATTGTGCTGAACGGCAGACCGATCGATTTCTGCCCAGGCACCCCGCTGACCAGGACTCATCCTGGATAGCGCCGATACCACTCGTGGCCGTTTTGCACCTGAACCTGATCCCAGCCGCCAATGCTCTTGTGTGTAAACCAGGGCCGCGCACGATCGGCAACGGCATTGGCCCGTTCGAAATTGGCGAGGCCCTCTGACGTGAGGAGGTCGCGCATGCGCTTTTCATGAGGATACGTGGAGACCACTCCTTGCCAGATCGCCCGACCGCACAGAAACCCGCTGGCTCCTGCCTCCACAGCCAGCTCCAGGCTTGCGATAAATTCCTGGATGTCGACGCCGCCGCTGAGAATCACCCATGGCCTCCCGGCCGCGGCATCAAGTTCGCGGCAGAATGCACGGACCTCACCGAGATCATACACCGCGGGCCGTTCTTTCTTATCGAATGTCCCGTGACGAAATTCCTGAGTGTATTTCAGGTCGCAAGGAAACTCAAGCTTCATCACGTCAACCTCGTAGGCTCCACTGGAAAATTCGCGCGCGGCCTCGATCACGTGGTGCGGCCGCTTCCTCGCAAATTCTGGCGTGTCAGTCGTTGCCTGATCAACCGAATACGTGACGACTTCGAGAAGGAACGGGATGTCCTCGCGGACGCACTCATCGGCCACGGTCCGCACCAAACGCTGCTGGTGGCCTCGTACCTCGCTGGAGGCCTCAGGAGTGTAGTGGATGAGCAACTTCACAGCGTTGGCACCAGCACGCTTGGTCTTGGCCACCGACCATCCATCGATCAGTCGGCCCTTGCGCTCCCTCCCCCCAGGGCCCGCCGGATCATACCCTGACTCCTCGGATGCCACGAGAATGCCGACACGGTGAGGGATAATCTTGACGGCTCGCGGCAACGCGTACACAGGATCGATGAGCGTTGCCGTAGAGGGAGCCGCGAGGACCTCAATGATGAGCTGTTTTGTCTTCGCCATCTCCTCATGTGTGACGTCCTCGGGCTCGCGTCCAGTGACCTTCGCAAGCGCCGCTTGCAATGATGCCCGCTGGTCAACGGCCAACATCTTAAATCGTCCGGCGGCGTCGGCCAGTCGCAGCAAATTCACCAGCTTTCCGCTAGAGAACATCGCCAAACCTGCCTCCGCTACCGTCTACTGGGTCTACCGAGTCTTCCGAGTCTTATGAGTCTACTGGGTCTGCACCCTCTCTCCGTGAGTCTACAGAGTCTGTGAGTCTACAGAGTCCCATGAGTCTACCAGGATTCTTCAGAATTATCGTTAGACTCGGAAGACCCATTAGACACGGTCGACTCATAGACTCAAGTTAGGAGGGTGCAGACTCAGAAGACACTGTAGACCCAGTAGACTCGGTAGACTCTTTCAGTGCGGCGGCAAGCTCTGGATATTGCCGGCTGCAATCCTCAAGAGGGATCCCGCGAAAGTGGCATTCGCTGGCCTG
>JAHZOA010000158.1 GCA_020028455.1 Armatimonadota bacterium
AGCACGATCCGGCGGATCGTTTGAAGCGTCGTGGCGCCGTCCACCGCCGCCGCGTAGAACAAGTCTTGCGAGATGGACCGAATCGCCGACGTGAAGATCAGCAGACCGAAGGATGCGCCGACCATCCCGTTTGCCAGGACGATCGCGGCCCACGGGTGACCACTGATGAAACTCCTTTCGCTGCCCGTAAGACTGCTAATCAGGCCGAAGGGCGCGTCGCGTGAGAGCCCCTGCCAGATGAGCACGTACACGACCGGCGGCAAGATGCGGGGCAGGAGCCATACCGCCCGCATTTGATTCCCATACCGCTCGGGCACGGAGGTGCTCAACAGAGCCAGCACCAGCCCCATGCCGACATTGAAGAGCAGCGTGAACCCGACGTAGCGGGCGGTGTTCAGCATGATCTTGCCTAAGAACGGATCCTGCAAGAGCGTCCTGTAGTTCTCGAGCCCCGCCCATTGGGGGTTTCTGAACGTCAGTACGGAAATGTCGGTCATCGACAGATAGAGCGTCGTGAAGACTGGCACCAGAAAGAACAGGACGATGAGAACTGTCGCGGGGAGTAAAAAAATGGCCGGCGCCGCGTATCGTTGAAGCAGCGCCGCTCGCACTACCGGCCCGGCGCGAACCGGCGTGGCCTCAGCCTGGGATTGCACTTCAGTCCGGTCCGCCACAGCACATCAACTTCGAAGGGGGAGGACAACGCCCTCCCCCTTCCGTGATTTGATTTACTCGATAATCACCTGATCCCTGATTGTTCGCTGCATCTCGGCCGCAACAAGATCCACGGCCTGCTCCGGTGTGGCCTGTCCAGACTCGACCGCTGAGACGCCCCGAAACAGGGCGCCATGCCATTCCGCGAGATTGGCGTGAGGTGGCTGGAACGTGGTGAAGTTGAGCAGGTAGCTCACTTCTTTCAGGAAGCGATCCTTCACCAGCCGAGCCGTGCTCGACAGTACCGGCAGGTGCGCGCTGCCGACGGCATGCTTCGCATCAAGATCAGGGACTGTGGTGTACGCGATCAGGCGAATTGCCAAGTCCTTGTTCTTTGACGCCACGGGGATCATGTAGGCCTGCGGCTGGGACATGGTGATGGCTCTTCCGCCCTTCCGCCAGGTGGGATGTGGTGCAAACCCGATGTTCGCAAACAACCACTCGTCCCCGCCCTTGGCATTCAGCCATTCCCGCTCCAACTCCGCCCAGTTCCACGTGCCGCCCGAGAAAAACAGGACCTTTCCATCGCTGACCGGCTGGAAGAACCGCGGCCACTCATTGTTCAACCGATCTCGCTCGAGGACACCCTGATCGACGGCTGTCCGGAGCCAGCGGAAGTACCGCAGAGCGGCCTCCTTGGTGAAGACGAGTTTGCCGCTGGCGGCATCAAAGTCACGGCCGCCGTGCGATCGGTACCACTGCAGAAAGTCGGGTCCAGGGGTAGGGCGGTGGTAATAGCCCTTCCCGCGCTCGACGACGTTCTTCTGCACAGCGTCCCGCGCTGTGACCATCACGTCGTCCCACGTGAAGTCCCCCCGGGTAATCCGGCCAGGTAGCTCTGCGATCTGCTGATCGGTCCAGCCTAGCCGACGCAGCAACGCCTTGTTGAAGTAGATGGGCCGGGCTTCCGTGTCCTGCGGAATTCCCCAGATTTTCCCCTTGAACTTCACGGCGTCCCACAGCGACGGCACGACATCGTTGAACTGTCTGTACTTGGGGATCATCTCATCCAGGGCAATGATGAACCCCGCCGCCGCCCATGTGGCGGTCTGGGGATGAGCCGCCTGGATGATGTCTGGGGCACCGCCGCTCTGGAACGCAAGCAGCGCCCGACGCAAGTACGAATCCCAACCCGTTGTGTCGAAGGATCCCTCGACCTTGATCTGCACCCCCGCGCCCTCACGTCGGAGTTCGGCGTTCAGCCGGTCGGCAGCCGTCACAACATTGTTGAAACGGTTCACGGAGGGGTTGTCCGGACCGATCGCCCACACTTTCATGACCACGACCCGCTGCGCGCTCGCCTGCGGCAGCACAAGAGCCAGCACGGCAAGCACCATCACAGCGACGAGCCATTTATGCCTCACTGTTAAACCACCTCCCAGAATCTCGAACACATACCCATGGATAGTTCTAAGGTTCACGCGTGCCGCTCACGTTTCCTCTGCCTTAGCCACCGCGTTTGAATCCCATGGCTTCGATCCATGAGAACGAGGCCTCAGTAGCCGCCGAAGGTTTGTATTCCAGTCCGACATAGCCCTCGTAGTCGAGAGCGTCCAGCCGGCGCAGGAGATACGCGAAATTGATCTCGCCCGTGCCTGGTTCGTGGCGATCAGGCGCGTCGGCGATCTGCACGTGGCCGATCTGCCCGATCAGGCGGCCCAGCGTATGCGCGAGATTCCCCTCCATCCGCTGCATGTGATAGACGTCGTACTGAAGACGGAGATTCGGCGCACCGACCTCTTCGATGAGGCGCAACGCCTGCGTCGATGTCGACAGGAAGAAACCCGGGATGTCGTAGGTATTCACGGGCTCTACCATCAACGTGATCCCCGCACGGCCCAGCCGCTGCGCAGCATACCGGAGATTCTCGACGAGCGTGCGCCACTGCTCGTCGAGGGGGATCGATTCCACCCGTTTTCCGACGAGACAGTTGAGACGCATGCACCTGAAGCGCCGGGCGAGCTCCACAGCCTCCGCCGTTCCGCGGCGGAACTCATCACGCCGGCTGGGGTCGACGGCAATTCCCCGATCACCTCCGCTCCAGTTCCCGGCGGGTAGGTTGAACAGCACCTGGGTCAGACGAAATTCCTGGAGCGCATCGGCGATCCCGTCGATGTTCTCGCTGTACGGGAACATGTACTCGACGGCATCGAAGCCTGCCTTTGCCGCGGCCTCGAACCGCTCTAGGAACGGGCGCTCGGTGAACAGCATGGTGAGGTTGGCGCAAAACTTCGGCATGGCTGGCCTCCCCCGATCAGTTCGTTGTCAATTTCCTAGGGACACGCGCGTCGGCGAGCCGCGGATATGAAGGCAACATTCCACCCAGTAGCGGCGCGAGATAACTCACAAATTTCGGGGTGACGTCATTGCCTGTGTCTGCAATGTAGTCCGGCGGGACAGTGCGCACGCGTCCGACGACCTGGCCCAGCGGCACGAGCGTCATCGTGCTGCGATACTCGCGCCCTGCCTGCCGTTTGATCGCGACCATGACGTCCGTCTGTCCATCGCCTGCGGCCTTCACACCAGCGACCCCTGCCCGGTACGCTTCGTCACGATCAACGGGCGACGCCATGATCGATGAAACGCGCTGGATCGTGCCCGGTTTGTCGAACCGCGCCTTCAGCCCGAGCCGCAATGCGATGATGTCGCACACCGCCTGGGCCGTCCCTCCCAGCTGCGGTCGGCCGACGGGGTCCCGATCGACCGCGCGTTCTGACGCGGAGAGATACGTGCCTCGGCTGTCTTTCAAACCTTCCGACACAACGACAACCACGTGACCAAGCTCGCGGTGAACGCGGGAGACATCCGCAAGCATCCGGTCTTGATCGAACGCGCGCTCAGGCAAGTAGATGAGATGAGGAGCTTCGCCTTCCCTCTCTCTCGCCAGGGCCGTACCGGCAGCGATCCAACCCGTGTCGCGGCCCATGGTCTCGATGACCTTAACGGTGTCCACCACGCCGATCGCTTCGGTGTCCAACCCCGCTTCGCGAACCGCAACCGCCAGCCACCGCGCCACACTCGGATAGCCGGGACAGTGATCGGTCTCCACCAAATCGTTATCGATTGTCTTGGCCACCGCTACGGCGCGCAGTTCGTAGCGCACGTCTCGGGCAATGTGGCCGAGCCTATGCACGACGTTCGCCGAACCCTCACCCCCTATATAAAGGAAGTGATGAACATCGTGCGCACGAAGGATCTCGACCATCCGTGCAAGGTCCTCGTCCGTCACGTTCATTCTGGACGATCCGAGCGCGGCCGACGGCGTCTCTCTCAATCGCAACAAGACCTCAGAAGGCTGGCGCCGGAGATCCAGGAGGTCCTCCTTGAGAAGTCCCTGGACACCATGCCGCATTCCGATGATTTCGCCGACGGACTCCGACTGCGCGGCGGT
>JAHZOA010000159.1 GCA_020028455.1 Armatimonadota bacterium
CTCGAGTTCTATCTGTCTCAGACGGAAGTCCGGATGCATCTCGAGCAGTCGGTGGTATACCTCGATCGCACCGCACCGACGTCTCGGCAGCCTGGTTTTATGCCGCTTAGCCATATTCCCTCCTTTCGTGTGGAGAACCCCGTCTCTTTCCGCTGCCGTCAGGATACACAAGCGAGAGGGCATTGGCTAGGGCGAGGGGATACCGTGGGGTCTCGGTGGACCACGCGGACACGAGATCCGCTTGCGGTACGGCCCGAAGGCCAAAGAGCACCACCACGCTCTGAAGCGGCCCAGAACCTGCCAGTCACCGCAAGCAGCGCGCAAAACCGGCCTACCCAGGGCATGATAACGGAGTTGAGTCGCGCCGCTTTGCGGCGGCAATATCAAACGACCGGTTAGAAACCGCGTTCGCGGGCTCAGCCAGGAAACATATTGTGTCCTGGTGTCAGCACATTTTTCGGATCGTACCGCTGCTTCGCTGCTCGGAACGGTTCCCAGGCGGGTCCATAGTGCCGAATCCAATCGGCCTGCGACATCGGGATCGCGCTCGACGTCAGTCGCGTTCCGCCCATGTCGCGCGCCCGCTCGTAGAGCGTGCGATTCAACGCGATGAAGGACGGTACATCCGCCGATGCCGGCAGCACCCGCGAAAGCTGGAATCTATAAACGATCTCTTCGTTAGGCACACGGGCGAGCGGACGCTTGAAGTTGCTCCTCCTCCATGCAGACATGCGCGGAGTGACATAGGCAGACTCTGAAGGATCGGCGAGCAGTCGTGACGTGTACTCGACGTATCGAGATGCGGGCAAGCAGAGGTAGACGAAGGGTTTTGGCGTGGTGGTGGGACAGAGAGTGCACACCTCTTCGCGGCGATAGTACTCCTCATAGGTCATCACCTTGGAGGTTTGGCTCGCAAACCTCAACCCCGCGAGCAGTGGCGCCTCACTTGGAGTCTTCGGAGCGTCGTAGAAGGCTCCGCCTTCGACGTAGTACGCGACCCCACCGCCCGGCGCTGCGGCGCCCCTCCCGTCGAGGTGGTTGAAGCGCCCTTCCTTGGCGAGCAGCGCGAGATCAGCGGAGGCGGTCTGAAAGTCCTCGTAGTTCAGCTTGAAGAACAGGACGTGAGTGGGTGCGGCAACCAGCGCCATGACGACTTTCACGATAATGCCGCATTGACCCAGCCCGGCAAGCATGGCGTTGAAGAGATCGCTGTTCCGCTCGTCGGAACATGTCACGAGCTGCCCATCCCCCGTCACCACCTGGAGCTCGCGAACATGGTCCACCTGAAACCCTTGGTTCCACGTGGTCACCGCAAACCCACCGGTACTGATTGTACCGCCGACCGAAAGGAAGGTATCGACGATCACAGGCGGCGTTCGCTTGTAGGCGTTTGCCGCAGTCACAACGGCGCTCCACTGTGCTCCGGCGCCGATCTCGACGGAGCCCGAATCGGTGACGCGGACGGAATTCAAACTACTGGAGTCGATGACGACTCCCTCCTCGACTTGAGTTTGGCCAAAAAATGAATGGGCGCGACCCCGCGGAGCAACTTTGAGGCCATGGCGGTTCGCGAACTGCACCAGCTTCACGATATCTTGAGCCGAGCCGGGTTTGAGCACAGCGATCGGCGAGCGATGCACGATGTGTCCAAAGTCGTCCGCAGCCGCCTGTCGCGCAGGATCATCGAAGAGCAGTGTCCCGCTGAGATCCGTCAGGTCATTGCGCAGCAGCTGCCCCATGGGCAGCGACCGCTGCGTAGAGGTGCATGATGGCGCTAGCGCAAGAAACGCCGCTCCGGATGCCACCCTTGCGAGCTTCTTGCCGAACTCTCGGCGAGAAATTCTTCGCTCCATGATTCACCCTCCCAAGGTTGACGATCACCAATCCTGCGGATGTCTAACTGTTAGCTCTACTGCGCCGGTTCCGATGTGAGCCCGCACCATATCAGGCCAACAGATCGCCGCCAAGCTCCGCCCCGCGTTTACCTCGTCCTGCTAGAGCTTCTCTCTCACACTCACTGTATCGCCAGACCCGACCCCAACCTGAGTGGTGGCGGCATGGCCCCCACGCTCGATCACAGGACCCCTTACCTTCCGGTCATCACGAGTCTGCGCAAGGTGCCTTCGCCGAGACGGCGGTCGAGCCCCGCATAGAGGTGATAGCCCGCGAAAGCCAGGCCGACACAGATGACCTTGGCCAGGATCTCATTCCGATCTCGATGCATCCACACCTCGGTAAGAGCCTGTCCGAGCTGACCGGCTTCCCGGTATGCATGAAACACTTTTTCCAGGCTCAGCACAGCGGCCGCCGCGAGCGAATAGACCACTGTCTTGTATAGAACAGACAGCCACAAGGGACGCGTGGCATCGAATCGGGTGCCCGCTCGCGTCTTGTCCAGCACCACCACGATCTTTGCGGCGACCAAGGCGCCGACCACGGTGGCCGACATCGCGTAGAACTCGATCTGGTAGTGGGCGAGAAGCAATTTCTTCAGGGTGAGCACGACGCCGAAGCAAAAGAAGAAATACAACGTGACCAGACCGATCTGTCTGAGCTCATGTTTGAGCTTCCCTACAAGGGTTGAGGCCGACCAGCGTTGGGTTGTCATAGGGCTATCCACTCCTTACAGCGAAGGCCAGGGAGACGACATCGAGTAGGGGTGACGCCCCGCCCCGCGAGTTTCTCGTAAGACGAGCCCATTCGTTCCATCCACCTCACAGAGTCGGCCGCGCACGCCGCCGCGAACAGGATTACCAGCACTGCTCGTTCCACCGCGAAAATGGGGTCTGACCCCTATTTCGTTCCCTACCCCCAAAGCCGGACCGGCCGGAGCTTGGAGGCGCCAGAAAATTGTTGCCCGACGCCATTTCGCTACCGCATTTCGCATACCCTCACTCCATCGGGCCGCTGGCGTTATCGCCGGAACGCGGCTTTGTACGCCTGGAACAAACGGTTCGAGTCGTGAGCGTCGATCACGCCGAAGTAGATAGTCTCACCGGTCGCGACCGACTTCGCCTTGGCGAATTCCTCCATCTGCTCCAAGACGGACTCCGCGATTTGGCCCCAGTACTGGACAAAGAAAACCCTTGCGCTTGAGCTAAAAAGGCGCTGAATCTGGTCTCCGTTCTTGCCCATTTGCTTTGGAGTGAGAGTGCCTTTGGTGCCGGGCCCCTTGAAGGCGAACGCAGCATGACAACGGCGGCTCGAAATGCGGACCCTGGTTGTGTAGAGGTCATTCTTCTCGCCGCCCCAATCGGTGAACCGCCCCTCCTCGCCGAGGATTCTAGCAACGCCCCTCTTGAAGCGCGCCTCTGGAAGAGGGTTGGCTTCGCCCGGTTCAACGCGTACGCGTGTAACCTTCGCGAAGGAGTCCACATCCTCGATGGTTACGAGACGGACCCTTACGATGGCACGTGGAACTCGGATCCGGATGTCCTTGGGCAGGGTGACGCGGGGCCGAGTCTTTGTAGGGAAGTTGGCAAAGGCAGCGGGGTCACGTACCAAACGAAGGATCTTGGCTTTCTGGGCCGAGTAGAAAGGATCCTTTTCGTAGGCGGTTATCCCGGCGGCGCGCACTTGCTTGACGATCTGATTGTCCGCGAGGCGCTTGCCTTCCTGCAGGACGCGGATGCGGTCTAACCCGGTTGCGGTAGCCAGCTCGTTAACTGACTTGACGCGTTTCTTGCCGTGGTAGATTGCCTGGAAGACTGCGATGCGCTGAGTCGCACGACCGAGAACTTCGACCGCGTGAGCGATTTGGTCGGCTGCGTTTGATCTTGGGTCGGTGACGGCGAGTGGCATCCGTCTAGCTCTTGGACGACCGCCTCTTGACTTTCCGGGCAGGCACTAGACGGCTTACAACACTCTTGGAGACCTTCAGGGCATTGGCGATTGCTGTCGTCTGTACTCCAGATGTAATTAGCTGAAGGACCAATAGCCGCTTGATCGAGTCCAGCTCGGTGGCTACGGGATCGCTGGTTCCCTTGCGGGTGCTAGTCCCCTTTCTTCGCTTTCTTCCGCCTGCCATGAGATTGGCCTCCTTTTGGAATCCCTTTGAGAAGGTTGTTGACCCATACGGTCTGCCTTCCGACCGTCTTCGCTATCC
>JAHZOA010000160.1 GCA_020028455.1 Armatimonadota bacterium
CGGGATCATCGCGGGGCTGTGCGCCGTGAAGCTGACGTACTATCCGGAGGCAGCCGCCTACGATCTGCGCTGGATCGTCGCGCTGATGCGCTCGGCCCATGACGCGCTCCCTGTCATCCTGCCGTCCACGATGGGCGCACTCACCGCCACCCTGCTCTGGTGGCGCGGTGTGGTGCTCGGAGAGCGCGAATTTACTCACTTCGAGGTCGACCGGGCGTTCCGCCGCGGCGTAGGGTGGACCATCGCCTTCGTCATTCTCTTCGTAGTCTACGGTGACTCACGCGGCTTTACCGCGGCGCAATCCGCGCCTACGTATCTGCTGGGTTTCTTCTCCCTCAGCCTCGTCATGCTCGCGGTGACCCGCCTGCTCACGATCTGGGAAGAAAGCCCAACATCCAGTTCCGCCCGGTAATGTTGCAGGTGCTCCGACCGCTGGAGCCGGTGGTCGAGGTAATCTTCCTCGCAGTCTTCGCCGTGGCGTTGGTCATCGCCAAGGCGATCGTATTTGTCATCTCTCGCCTGCCGTGGAGGATACGGGGTGTCCAGCCCCCGGAGAGGTTGGAGCAACCCCTCTCCGCCCTCCTGCGAGATCTGCCGCCGACGGTCGTCAGCAGCGCGCGATGGGGGATCGTGCTGTTGGTTGTTGCCCTGCTCATCATCCTGGTGGCGATCGCCGTGGTGCGCGCCCGGCGGAAGGCGCGCAAAGCGGGCGATGATGAGCGCGAGTCGGTGTGGGACCCGCAGTCGCTGCTGGCGGGATTGCGCAACGCCTGGCGCTCGCTGTGGGCGAGGTTGCAGGCGTCGCCCGCGGAGGCCGACCTCTTCGAAACGTCCGCCATTCGGGCCATCTACCGGGAACTTCTGCGTTTGGGGACTCGGCGTGGGGTTTCGCGGAAGACCTATGAGACGCCCTTGGAGTACCAGCCGAGACTGACGTCCGCACTCCCCGACGGCGCCGCCGATATCTCGGCGCTGACAGACGCATACACGCGCGTCAGATACTCACCTCACCATCCTGGTCCGGATGAAGTCACAGCCGCGAAATCAGCGCTCGACCGCGTCCAGGACATCGCCGGTCCACGCGAAGACTGACGTGCCGATCATTCTGGTCAGATTGCCCGGAGCGGGTAGCGCGACCAACTTTGCGGCGGCCAGTGTGGATTCCGGGCCTCAAGATCGAGAACGTGGTATTCTCCAGAGCGCAGCTTCTTCACAGCCGCGGTCCATCGCCGGTCGGAAAAATCGCCGGTGTTGAGCTTCGCGTCTTCGTCCGGGCGCTTGGTCCACAACGTTGTAACTTGGCAGCCCGGCAGCACCAGCGTCGCCATGAATTCCTCGGCTAAGGTTACAACGACGCTGCCGTCGGTCTCGACTTCGGGTCTGATCCAGATCCGCAAGTCGAAGTCCGTAACCTCCTGATTGTAGAGACGCACGACCTCCCGGATGGCCACACTGTCACCCATCCCCCGCCGGTCCGCGCCATAGACCCCACTCTTCACGTGTGGACTAGCTCGATTGCGTTACCGAACAGAACTGGGTCCGGACCCAGTTGATGCCGGGAACCAGAAATGACCAGTTTGGTTATTGACACAACTCCGGTGAGCTTCGGGGCGCAGACCGACTTGCTGCGGCGTGCATGCGCGATGGCAGGAGGTTAGGTAGGCCTCACCGAACAGCGGCAGCCAACCGTCCCCCTCCCCCACCTTTCCGATCTTGAACAAACTCGGAACCTGTTGCGGCTCATCGGTTTGATGAACCTTTTGCTAAGGAGGTGTTGCATGAGAAAGAGACTTGGAATTATAGGCACATTGATGCTGGTCTTCTTGATCGCAGTCTTCGTCCCGGCACCATCAACAAGTCAGGCTCGAGTGACCATTGCCGCCACTGTTGGACCAGGATTCTTCGCATTCGACCTTATGAGTGGTTTCGCTTCACTTATTTCTCGGAACGTCTCCAACGTGACAACGGTGGTGGAGCAAAGCCCGAACTTCCTCGACACAATGCAGCGAATCGCGGCGCGGCGTGCGGATCTCGGGATCGTAGGTGGAGTGATTGTCGTGGATGCACTCTTAGGCGAGGAAGCTTTCCGCGGCAACCGTGTTCCAGTCCGAACCCTCGCGCTCCTACACGACTTTGTCTCCCATTTGGTCACTCTGGAAGGGACCGGTATTACGACTATCGGCGACCTTAGGGGAAAAAGGATTGGAATCGACGGCCCAGGAAGTGTTCGAGACGCTCTCCGTATCCTTCAAGCGGCCGGGATCGATCCCCAACGAGAGGTACGCACGGAAGTGGCAGCTGCGCCAGGAGCCTGGGTGGCTGCACTGCGGGAGGGGAGGATTGATGCTGTTTACGCCGTTAGTCTAGGGTCGCCCACCGTACCCGATGTCGTGGCCATGGCGACCGCCCCGGGCGTAAGGTTGAGGATTATTCCGCTCGATTCCGTCCTACCTGCCTTAAGGCGTCAGTATGGAGACCGGTATCGTAGCTTCACAATCAAGGGAGGGATGTATCCCGGAATCGCCGTTGACGTTCCTACGATCAGCGGGTCTGCCCAGTTGGTTGCCCTTGCGAATTTTGACACAGCCCTGGCATACCAGATCACGAAAGTATTCTACGAGAAACGCGCCGAACTCGCTCAGTTCAGCTCCGCCGCTTTGTACATTACAACGATCGGGCTATCCGAGCGTAGTCCAATTCCCTTTCACCCTGGTGCCGCGCAGTATTTCAGAGAGCGGGGTGTACCGGGTTTCTAGGCCAGTACGAAGGAGCCGACAGCCCTTGACTTCTGTGCTATAATCTCCGTACTTCCAAAAAGCATAGATCGGCCGATGATCGGGAGGAGTACCCGCTCCGAGGACTTCGGAGAGAGCCGCTGCCGGTGAGAACGCGGCAGTTACAGAGCGGCGAATGGACCCGGGAGGCGCGCACCGAACCTGACAGGTAGGCTGCGCCGGAGATCTCCTCCGTAACCTTAGGAGAGCAGGATCGAGCGAGCTCGGTCTTGTCAAAGCGCCGGACGCATTCATCAGGTCCGGAAGCCGGGTGGCACCGCGGGAGCGCTCATGGACCTCTCGCCCCTACAATGGGGTGAGGGGTTTTGTGTTTGGAGGTGCACGATGATCGTCGTCATGGAGCCGCGCGCGACGCGCGAGCAGATCAACGAAATCGTGAGAAAGATCCAGGACGCAGGGCTGAGCAGCCACATCTCCGCCGGTGTGGAGCGCACTATCATCGGCGTGGTGGGCGACAGCCACACGAAGGAGCTGCTCCGCCAGTCCCTCGAGGCGTCGGGGGGAGTGGAAAGGGTCGTCCTGATCCTCCAGCCGTTCAAGCTCGTCGGCCGTGAGTTTCGGCCGCACGACACGATCGTCGACGTCGGTGGGGTGCGGATCGGCGACGGCTCTGTCGTGGTGATGGCAGGTCCCTGCTCGGTGGAGAGCCGGGACCAGATCCTGCAGACGGCGCGCGGGGTGAAAGCCGCCGGCGCCGTGATGCTGCGCGGTGGGGCCTTCAAACCGCGGACCTCGCCGTACAGCTTCCAGGGTCTGGAGGAAGAGGGCCTGCGCTACCTGGCCGAAGCGCGGGCGGCGACGGGCCTGCCGGTCGTGACCGAGGCGATGGACGCCGCACAGCTCATGCTCGTCGTCAAATACGCGGACATGATCCAGATCGGCGCGCGCAACATGCAGAACTACACCCTGCTGCGCGAGGCCGGCCGCGTGAAGTGCCCTGTGCTCCTCAAACGCGGGCCCAGCGCGACGATCCAAGAGCTGCTCCTGGCTGCCGAGTACGTCATGAGCGAGGGCAATTACGACATCGTCCTCTGCGAGCGCGGCATCCGCGGCTTCGACAATTACACGCGATACTTGCTCGATCTCTCTGCCGTCCCCGTGCTCAAACAGCTCACGCACCTGCCGGTCATCGTCGATCCGAGCCAGGCGAGCGGCAAGTGGAAGTACGTCCCGCCGCTCGCGAAAGCCGCGGTTGCCGCCGGGAGCGACGGGCTGATCGTCGAGGTCCACCCGGAGCCGGAGAAGGCGCTCAGCGACGGGCCCCAGCAACTGACGCCGGACTCGTTCAGCCGGCTGATGGCCGAGCTGATCCCGCTCGCGGCCGCGCTCGGCCGGCGCGTGCAGGCGCCGGCGGCGTTGAGGTAGCCATGCTCGGGACACGAACCGTCGGCATTGTCGGGACCGGGCTCATCGGCACCTCGATCGGCCTGGCGATCAGGCAGCGGCGCGTTGCGGCGCGCGTCGTGGGCGTGGACGTGGATGAGAATTCGACGCCTTGCGTGAAGCGGACCTCGTGGTCATCGCGGTCCCGCCGGATGCGGTGGTGGGCGCAGCCATGAAAGCGGCCGAGGCCCTTCGCCCCGGCAGCATCCTGACAGACGTGGCCAGTACGAAGGTCGGAATTGTCAGCGAGATGGAACAGCGTCTCCCCCGGCTCGTGCGCTACGTGGGAGGCCACCCTATGGCGGGGTCTGAGCGCTCCGGACCGCAGGCGGCCGACGCCGGACTGCTCGTGGGACGGCCGTTCATCGTCACGCCGACCGCGGTGAGCGATGCGGAGGCAGTCGAGATGGTGTCCACGCTTGCCAAAGGGATGGGGATGAACCCCGTCGTGCTGAGCGCGCAGCAGC
>JAHZOA010000161.1 GCA_020028455.1 Armatimonadota bacterium
CTGGAGCTCCCGTTGATCGCCACCAATGATGTGCACTACGTGCAGCGGGCCGACGCCGATGCTCAGGATACGCTGATGTGCATCCAGATGAACGTCAACCTGGACCAGACCGACAAGCCGCGGATGGGCGATATCCCGGAGTACTATCTGAAGTCGTACGAGGAAATGACCAGTGCGTTCCGCGACCTGCCGCAGGCCCTCGCGGCCACGTTGGAAGTTTCCGAGCGGGTCGACCTCGAGCTCGAGCTGGGCACGAGTCGCCTGCCGGATTTCCCCGTGCCCGCGGATGAGACGCCGGAATCTTACCTGCGCCAGTTGTGCGGCGCCGGGCTGCGGCGGATCTACGGCGAGGTGCAGTCCGAGGTTCAGCAGCGCCTCGACTACGAGATCTCGGTCATCGAGCGGATGGGGTTCGCGCCGTACTTCCTCATCGTCCAGGATTTTGTGAATTTTGCGCGCCAGCGGGGGATTCTCACGACGGTGCGCGGCTCCGCGGCCGGGAGTCTGGTGTTGTACTCGCTCAACGTCACCGACGTCGACCCACTCCAATACAAACTCCCGTTTGAGCGATTCTTGAACCCCCAGCGCGTCACCATGCCCGACATCGACGTCGACTTTATGGACAGCCGGCGCGACGAAGTCATCCGCTACGTCCTCGACAAGTACGGCGCCGATCGCGTCGCACAGATTATTACGTTCGGCACGATGGGCGCGCGGCAGGCCGTCCGCGACGTCGGCCGGGTCATGGGGCTGCCGTATGGGGACGTGGACCGCATTGCCAAGCTCATCCCGTTCAGCGCCACGCTCGAGGAGGCGGTCCGCGCCGACCCTGAATTGCACCGTTCAGCGCAAGAGAACCCGCAGATCCAGCGGCTGCTCGATCTGGCCCATAAGCTGGAGGGTGTCGCGCGCCATGCCAGCACACATGCCGCAGGGGTCATCATCTCGCGCGACCCGCTGACCGAACATGTCCCACTGCAGAAGGCCACCAAGGGCGACATCGTCATGACGCAGTACGACATGATCGCGGTCGAGCGGCTCGGCCTGTTGAAAATGGACTTTCTGGGCCTCGCCAACCTCACGATCCTCGACACGGCGATGAAGATCATCGAAAAGACGCGGAACATCGCGATCGATCTCAAGGCCATCCCGCTGGACGATCGGAAGACGTTCGAGTTGCTTGCCGCAGGCGAAACAGTCGGCATCTTTCAGCTGGAAGGTGCGGGCATGACCCGTTACGTCAAGGAACTCCGACCGAGCAGTATTCAGGACATTATGGCGATGGTCGCGCTGTTCCGGCCGGGGCCGATGGCAAACATCCCGAGCTACATCCGGCGCAAGCACGGCCGGGAGCCGGTGACCTATCTCCATCCGGTGCTCGAGCCGGTGCTGAACGAGACGTACGGCGTGATGGTGTACCAGGAGGACGTCATGGCCGTGGCCCAGGCCGCAGCCGGTTTCTCATCGGCCGAGGCCGACATCCTCCGCTATGCGATCGGCAAGAAGATCCGCGACAAGCTGCAGCAGCAGCGCGCCAAGTTCATCGCCGGGTGCATGAATCGGGACATTCCGGTGCGTATCGCGGAGCAGTTGTTCGAGTTGTTCGAGCCGTTTGCCCGGTACGGATTCAACCGCGCGCACGCGGCGTGTTATGGACTCATCGCGTATTACACGGCATATCTCAAAGCCAATTATCCCGCGGAATACATGGCCGCTGTGCTGAGCAGCAATGCCGGGGACACCGAGAGGGTGGCCGCGGCGGTGGCGGAGTGTCATCGCATGGACCTTCGCGTGCTGCCGCCGGACGTCAATGAATCCTCCGAGGACTTCACGGTCGTCGGCACCGATGCGATCCGGTTCGGGCTTGCCGCCGTGAAGAATGTGGGTCTCGGCGCCGTCGAGGCCGTGCTCACCGCGCGCAATGAGGGCGGACCGTTTACCTCGCTGGAGGATCTGCTGGAGCGTATCGATCCGCGCACCGTGAACAAGCGTGTCCTGGTCAGTCTCGTCAAGGCCGGAGCGCTCGATGCGCTCGGCGATGCGCGCGCGCAGATGCTGCAGAAGCTTGACGCCGCCATGGAGTTCGCGCAGAGGGTTCAGCGTGTGAGGGCATCAGGCCAGACCGGCTTGTTCGAGCTCGGGACGGCCGCCTCGCCGTCCTCGGGCGAAGAGTCCGTCCAGCTCGAGGAGTTCTCGAAAGACGAGCTGCTGGCAATGGAAAAAGAGATGCTCGGGCTGTACATTTCCGACCACCCGCTCCGTCATGTCCACGACGTCTTGACCACGCGCGTCAGCGTGCCGCTTCATCAGCTGACGGAGCTTCCGGACAAGAGCCCGGTTGTCGTCGGTGGAATCATTTCCGGCGTCAAGCGCACCATGACCAAGGGCGGGTCGGCAATGGCGTTCCTGACGCTGGAGGATCTCACGGGCAGCTGTGAGGTCATCATCTTTCCCAAGACGTACGAGCAGGTGCACTTCCTGCTCAAGCGTGACTCAGTCGTCATTATCCGCGGGAAAGTCGATGTCATGGAGGATCAGGCGAAAGTGTTGGCCGAAACTGTCCAGAGTCTCGAAGACGCGGATTCGGTTGAGCCCCTGCCGGTGCTCTCGGCCGTCCGATCGGTGAATGGCGGGGACGCCGGCGAGGCGAACGGCCAGTTTGATGGCAGTCGCGGCACAGCGCCGACACTGCACGTCAGGGTTGATGCTGCACGGTTCGGGCAGGAAGGGTTACACCGCCTCAAGGATCTGCTGGCAGAACGAAGAGGCGATCAGCCCGTGGTGCTCCACCTGCTGACGGGAGGGCAGGAGGTCGTCCTCGACGCGCGAGAGATGAAAGTCACCGTCTCGGAGGATCTGCGGGCTGAGCTGGAAGCCTGGCTCGGGGCCGGGAGCGTCTGGCAGGAGTAACTCATGCGCACACGGCTGACGACATCGCATCTTGCCATGACACTCGCGATCTTCGTCATGGCCTTCCTCGTCGTTGCCCAACTCCGGACCAGCCGGGCCACCACGTCGCAGGTTGAGATTCCCACGCGCAACGTGTACGCGATGGCCACACTCCTCCGGCAAGAGCGCGAGGCTCGAATTCGGCTCGAATCGCAGGTCGCCACTCTCCGTGGTGAGCTGGAATCCTACCAGCGCGAAGGAGCCAAAGGCCGGAATCTGACGGAAGCGATGACCAGGGAACTCGAAACGATGCGTATCGCACTCGGCCTCAGAGCCATGCGCGGTCCGGGTCTCTTGGTGCGGCTGGATGATCCGAGCACTCAGCCCAAGGGCGCCAATCCCGTGGTCGTGACGTATCAGGACATAGTGGCGGTGATCAACGAACTGTGGGCCGCCGGCGCAGAAGCCATCGCGGTCAACGGCCAGCGCGTGACCGCGACCACGGGGCTCAGCCAGGTGGGTGGGACGGTCGTCGTAAACCTTCAGCGACTCAACGGCCCGTTCCAGATTGTTGCGATCGGAGACCGGTCGACGCTTGAGCGTGCGCTCAATATCCGCGGCGGCCTGATCGACGGTCTCCGAGCCCTCGGCCTCAGCGTGACCATGACTCCCCGCGACTCCATCGTTGTCCCCGCGTATCGCGGCACGTTCAATTTTGAACACGCGAAACCCACTCAATAACGGGAACGGGGGAACACGGGAACAGGGGGAACGCGACGATGCGACCTGTCGACGATGTGCCATGTTCCCGCGTTCCCTCGTTCCCGCATTCCCGTCAGTTTGATGTTGTTATTGCCGGCGCCAGTTTCGCCGGCCTCGCCGCCGCCCAGCGTATCCGCGGACGCGTCGCGCTGATCGACAAGGATCCGATTGGTGAGGGTGTGACGTCGGCGTGCGGCGCGCCTGTCTCGACCGTGCGGGCAATGGGCGCCGAAGCGTCAATCAAGCAGATCCACGATCACCTGATCATTCACACCGAGCGGTCGCGCGCAGTCTGGCCGCTTCCCGAGCCATTTTGCACGTTCGACTACAAAGCATTTTGTGAGATTGCGTTCGCCAGTATCGGCGCCGAGTTTCTCCACGCGACCGTGCTTGGTCGAGCGGGCACCATAGTCCGGACTTCCAGTGGTGAGGTCCAGGGCCGA
>JAHZOA010000055.1 GCA_020028455.1 Armatimonadota bacterium
CACTGCACCGCTCTTCCCACAGCGTCCTCCACCGACGTTGATAACGACGCCAGCTGCGGGACGCGTGCGCTGACCGCAGGGACATAGCCGAGGCCGACGATCGCCGTGGCACCGACGATCACTGCCATGACGAGGTACAGCACCCTGGCCGCGTTGATGCTGTTCCGCTTCAACTTGCGGCTCAGCGGGCGGACGGACGTCGATACAACCATGGAGGCCTTCGTCAAGTCTTCCCCGCAGGTGGGACACATGATGACCCCAGGGGTCACTGAAGACCCGCACATCGGGCATTTCTGCTGAGTCGCTTGCGCGAAACGCGAGTACATCATAGGAACCCTCTTCTGTATGCCCAAACGGGCTGGGAAATGGACGTATGTTCCGTGCTAATTTGAAGTAGGTTTGGGCATTCCATTCTTGGCCGATGGCTCAGACAACTCAGTGTCCTTCATGTGGCACCACCCACGCTGAGTCGACGCTGACTCAAGCGCTGTACGTGTGTCCCGTGTGCAACACGTATCTGCACATGCCGGCGCGCGCCCGGATTGCTCTGTTGGCCGATCCGCGTTCCTTTAAGGAACTTGATCGGGGTCTCGTGTCCGTCGATCCGCTCCATTTCACCGATCGCCGTCCTTACCTCGACCGGCTCGCCGAGGCGAGAGAAGAAAGTGGCCTTCGCGAGGCGGTGGTGATCGGAAAAGCGCGTATCGACCGGCACCGTGTCGTGCTCATTTCCTTCGACTTTGCGTTTCTCGGCGGCACGATGGGCTCTGCGGTTGGGGAGAAGGTCGCGGATGCGTTCGAGCACGCGACGCGCAGGCGGCTTCCCGTCGTGAGCGTGGTGGCGAGCGGTGGCGCGCGGATGCAAGAGGGCATCCTCTCACTCATGCAGATGGCGAAGACGACCGCGGCGCAGGCGGCCCACGATCGTGCCGGCCTCGCGTACATTTCCATCCTGGCGGATCCTACGTTCGGCGGGGTCGCCGCGAGTTTCGCGTCGCTGGGCGATGTTGTCATCGCCGAGCCGGGCGCGCAGATCGGATTCGTCGGTCCACGCGTCCTGGGACTGACCGCGGGCGAGCAACTTCCCGCGGACTCGCATCGGGCCGAATCGCGCCTCCGATCAGGGCTGGTGGACCTCGTGGTTCCCCGGCGCCAGCTGCGCGACGTGGTGGCATATTTGGTGTCACATCTTGGACCCACGCCGGGTGTCCGGCGCCCCGCTGCCGCACGCAAGGTGATCAGGCGCGGACGTCGAGTCTCGACCATTCCGTCGTGGCCCGAGGTCCAGCTGGCGCGTCATCCCGGACGCCCCACGTCTGCTGATTACATTGAACGCGTGTTCGCGCGCGTGGTGGAACTGCACGGTGATCGCACGTTTGGCGATGATCCCGCGATCATCACCGGATTGGGTGAGCTCGATGGCCAGACGGTGGTACTCGTCGCCCAGGAACGCGGCCGCACCGAGGAGGAGCAGCGGTTCCGCCGCCGCGGCATGCCGATGCCGGAGGGCTTCCGGAAAGCACAGCGGGTGATGCAGCTGGGTGCGAAGTTCCGCTTGCCGGTGGTCGCGCTCGTCGATACGCCAGGCGCATCGTCCGGCGCCGAGTCGGAGCAGCGCGGGATCGCGCAGGCCCTCGCGCGCACGCTCCAGGCGATGGCCACGCTGCCGACCGCGAGTATCAGCGTGGTCATCGGCGAAGGAGGCAGCGGCGGGGCGATCTCACTCGGCGTTGCGGACCGGGTGTTCATGCTCGAGCACGCCATTTACTCTGTCATCTCGCCGGAGGGTGCGGCCGCGATATTGTGGCGCGACACCAGCAAGGCGGCCGATGTCGCGAATGCCTTGCAGATCACGGCGTCCGACCTGTTGCGCCTCGGCGTCATCGACGGCATCATCCCCGAACCCGCAGGGGGCGCGCATACCGATCCTGACCTCGCGGCAAGGAATCTGCGCGATGCACTGATCGCCGCGCTGACCGGTCTGCGCCGCATTCCAGTATCCAAATTGCTGCGGCGACGATACGACAAGTTCCGTCACATCGGTCAGGTCGGGATCTACTGGCGCCAGGTGGCGCGCACGGAAATGCAAGAGATCCTGGAAGCCCTGGGCCAGCGCATCCTGCGGCGTGAACAAGAGGTTCGTCGGGGAGAAGGCCCGTAGGCCTCATTCCTTTGCGTAGGGCCGACCCAGCGCCTCCGGCCGCGCGAGGCCCCATCGGGTCCGAAACCATGGCGTAGAAATGATAGACAAGATCACGATGGTGGTGACGAAGGGCAGCGTGCGCCATATGTACCGCGAGAGGATTCCGGGGAGGACGAGTTCAGGGCTGAGCGACAACTGCCACATCGCCGCAAACATAGAGGCACCGGCCAGCAAGATCCATGGGTTCCACATCGAGAAGAACACCAGGGCGAGGCTCGTGAACCCCCAGCCCCCGAGGAAGTTGTAGTTCCAGACGGGGTTATAGGACAGGGTGTAGGTCGCACCCGA
Organism: Armatimonadota bacterium; assembly: GCA_020028455.1. Taxonomy (GTDB): domain Bacteria; phylum Sysuimicrobiota; class Sysuimicrobiia; order Sysuimicrobiales; family Kaftiobacteriaceae; genus JACPRY01. Next base: position 2,492 of record JAHZOA010000055.1, read on the forward strand.
AAGGCCCGCCAGCATCCCGCCGAAGGTCACGCACAGATACCGTATGGCCGCGACGTTGATGCCGGATACCTCTGCGGCCGAGGGGTTCTCCCCCGACGATCGGATTGCCAACCCTGGGCCGGTCCTGAAAACCAACAGCCATGCGGCCGCGACGAGGATGACCGCGAGGTAGACGAACGGCGAGAGACCGAAGGGCGTTTGAATTCTCTCCATCCCCAACGGGCCGGTGTACGGGCTGCCGATGTATGTGGTGAGCCCAAAGCTGAGAATCCATAGGCCCATCCCGCTCACTACCTGATCGCCACGCAGAGTGATGGAGAAGAATCCGTGCGCGAGGCCGAGGAAGCCACCGACCGCAAGGCCGGCGAGGACACCGAGGATGTAGCTACCCGTGGACTGTGCGGTGATGAAGGCCAGAGTGCCGCCGAAGAGCATAAGGCCTTCCAGCCCGACGTTGAGGACGCCGGCGCGCTGGCTGATAAGTTCGCCCAGAGCGGCAAGCACTAAGATAGTCGAGGCTTCAAAACTTCTGGTCAGGAGCTCGAGCATGCGGAGTTACGCTTTAGGGACGTCCGCAGAAATCTGCGGCAACGCTTTGGGAGCGAGCCGCAATGCGATGCGGAAGCGGTAGAGGATAAGGAAGGGCACGAACGTCATCATTAGGAGACCGAGCAGCGCGTAATCGACCCCGAACGGGAGATGAAGCTGACCTTGGACGAGCCGGGCCCCCAGGGACAACCCGGCAAAGAGCAGCACCACGGGGATGGCGGCTGCGCCGCCACGCGCGATGAGACCGGAGATGATCCCGTAGAATGCGAGATCGCCGTAGTAACCGTAGTTGCCGGAAATCTTGTAGAGTCCTGGGATCGCCGCGAAGTTGTGGTACCCGGCCAGACCAGCGAAGGCCCCGCCCAAAACGAAGACTAACACCGGGAGGGTCACCGGATTGATGCCGGCATAGCGCGAGGCTGCCGGATTGAGCCCGAAGGCTCGGATCTTGTAGCCGAGCGTCGTCTTGGCGAAGAAGAGATCCAGCAGTGCTGCGGCCCCGACGGCGAGCATGGCCGTGAACGGCACACCGAGCACCGTCGGCGCGCGCAGAGCGTCGGGAAGCAAAAAGCTCTCGCCTTCGGCCGTCGCCCCCATATAGGGCCCTCCTTCTTTGATCATGTACGACACGAACCAGAAGAGGATGGAGTTCAACATCATCGTGACGAGGATCTCGTTCACATGGAGCTTGGCCCAGAGGATGCCGGCGAACGCTGCCAGCGCAGCACCGGCTACCGCAGCGGCCAACACCATTGCAAGGACGGTGAGTCCGGGCGGGAGAAGAGGGGACGGCGCTTCGTGGGCCTGCAAAGCAAAGGGAACTGCGAACGCCGCCAGAGCGCCCGCGTAGACCTGACCGGGCAGGCCGATGTTCCAAAGGCCCGCGCGCAGCGGCACGAGGAATGCGAAGGTGCAAAACAGCAGAAAGATGGCGCGGTGCACGGTGGTGAACAAACCGTTGGGGTTGGCGAAGGCGTAGGAGAAGATGACCCGGTACGCGGAGAGGGCGCCCAACTCGCTGCGGAGGAAGATGACGCTGGATAACGCCAGGGCCACGAAGATCGCCAGGATGGCCGTAAGAACGGCGTGCAGCGGAGACAGAGTTGGCCTCGGCTCCAGCGTCAACGTGTACCGGCCGAGCCTCATGGGGCGCCCGCTTCTTCCGAGCGCAGACCCGCCATCATGGCGCCTACGGTCTCTGCATCGGCTTCCCCCCGGGAGAGGATGGCAGCGAAACGGCCTTCATAGATTGGCGCGATCCAGTCGCTAAGAGCGAGGATCTCATCCAGGTCTTCCGAGATGAGCAGCACGGCGGCTCCTTGCGAACATGTCTCCATAAGTGTGCCGCGCACGAACGCGGTGGCTTCCACGTCGAGGCCCTGGGTGGGAAGGTGCGCGATGAGGAGCCGCGGTTTGCGGGAGAGAACTCGCCCCAGAATGAGCTTCTGCAGGTTTCCTCCGGAAAGGTTCTGCGCCTGGACGTGGAGGTGTGGCGCCTTGACGTCGTACGTGTCCACGATCCGTTCGGTCAACTGCTCCAGCCTCGCGTAATCGAAGAAGCCCTGGGTGGAAAAGGCACGATCGAAGTGGAAGTTCAACCCGGTGTTCTCGACCAGGGAGAACTGGGCGATCGAAGCCACCTCAGCGCGTTCCGCAGGGATGTAGCCGATCCCCAGGCGCCATCGCGCAAGCGGAGAGCGCAGGGTCATATCGTGGCCGTCGAAAAGAATCCTGCCCGCCGCCGTCGGTCTGAGCCCGGCTATAACTTGAGCCAGCTCCTCCTGACCGTTGCCCGTCACGCCTGCCACGCCAAAGATTTCGCCTTCACGGAGGACGAAGGACACGCCCCGAAGGGCGCGTAGGCCCTTGTCGCTGAAGGCGGACAAGTCCTCGACCTGAAGCAACAGACGGCCCGGCTCCACAGGCGCTTTCGTGAGCCGGAGGGAGACGTCTTTCCCGATCATGTGCCGGACCAGGATCTGCTCGGTCGCCTCGTCGGTCCGAAGAGACGCGACGACCCTTCCGGATCGCAGGACGGTAACCGCGTGGCTGACGGCCATTACGATCGGGAGTTTGTGCGTGACGACGAGGACCGTGACGCCTTGGTCACTGACGAGGGCCTTCAGGCCGGTCAGCAGCGTTTTCACTTCGGGCGGCGTGAGCACCGAAGTTGGCTCATCCAGGATTAGGATCCTGGCGCCGCGGTAAAGGGCCTTGAGGATTTCCACCCACTGCTTCTCTCCTTCGGAGAGCTGCCACACCCTTGCTCCGAGTTCCAGAACGACGCCGTAGCGTTGGCAGAGCTCCCCTATCTCCCGGCGTGCTCTGGCAAGGTTGAGGAAGCCGCGCGCGCCGGGATTTCCGAGCACAAGGTTCTCCAGCACTGTGTGAGCGGCGACGAGCTTGCGCGTTTGGTGGACCATGCCGATCCCGATGGTGAGGGCGTCATGGGGGGATCGGAAGTGGACCTGCCGGCCCCGGAGGTAGAGTTGGCCCTCGTCGGGCTGCACGAGGCCGAACAGGATGTTCATGAGGGTTGTCTTACCTGCGCCGTTTTGGCCCAGGACCGCGCGGATCTCGCCCGCCCGCACGTCGAGGTCCACGCGGTCGAGGGCGAGTACGCCGGGGAAACGCTTGGTTATACCGCGGGCCGAGAGGATGGGTTCTCCGGGGATACTCGAACCCTCCGGGGAATGGATAGCTGGAGCAGGCACCGGCCGTCGAACGCGGCCGGTGCCTGCCTTCACTTGAGGATGATCATCCCCTCAAGATCGAAGTTGAACTTTCCAAGAAGAAATTCGTCGGACGGCGTCTGACGCGCTTTCTTGACCACCGATCCCTTGGCGGGAATCGGGGTGCCCTTGAGCGCCAGTCCCGTGCCGTTGCTGATGAACGCGTGCTCAAAGAAGGGATCCCACTGCCCCTTCATCATCTGCTGCCTTCTCTGGTTGACGAGCTTCAGGATCGATGCAGAAATGAGGGGCTTCGCCCTGGGGCTGATCGCGTCCACCCCCACTTTCTTATTGTTCATGATGTCCACGGCAGGCTCCACGGTGCCATCCGCAAGGGTCATGGTGTCCTTCATGCCCAGGTAAAGCATCGTGCGCGGGTTCTGGTTGCCGGCGAGAAAATCCCTGATCATACGATCGTAGAGAACCTCCCACCGGGTGTCGAAGGAGACCGCGACGGTATTGGTGTTGGACCAGCCGTAGAACCCCACCACGTCCATGTCCTTGCCCACGAACCAGATGCGCCGTTCCTGTGCCACATCGAGTGGAGAGCCGGAGTCGGTCTGCTGGGTGATTACGTCCACTTTGAACTGGCTCGCGAGCGTCCTGGCAACGTCTCGCTCCTCAGTGGGTTTGTACCAGTCACCAACGTACTTCACGTAGACGTTCACCCGCTTGCCAAGCGCCTTGGCCGCGTCCTGGACGCCGAGGTAGAAGCCCGCCGTGCGGCGGATCACTTGGATGTTGGGAAAGGCGGAGACGATGCCGATGTTCCCGGTGCGGGTCAGGGCTCCCGCGATCAACCCTTCCAGGTAGAGCGCCTGGTACTGGCGCGGGAAGAACCGGATGAAATTCCTCTTCTGGGTGAGATCGCTGGCAATCACGGAACCGAAGTACACGTTGGGATACTGGTCGGCGATGGTGCCCAAGGGCAGTCCCATAAACTCCGCGTTGCCGACCACGATGTTTGCGCCGTTGTCGATGAGCTCTTTGGCGAAGGGCACAGTAGCATCGGGCCCGACCTCCTCGCGGTAGACGTACTTTACGTTCGGATATTTTTGGGCGAGGCGTTGGGCCGCGCGGTGGTGCGCTCCGGACCACGTCGTGCCTTTGATGACGCTGAAGTGAAGGATGGCAAGTGTCACGGGTTTCTGAGGCCCTGCGGCGGCCGGCGCCGGAGCCCGGCCCGAAGAGCCCACAAGGAGCGTGAGGAGGACGACAAGGGCGAATCCTCGGAACACTGCGAACCTAGGCTGCGAAAGGAGTGGTTTCATTTCTTGCCCCCAAGTCTTGCCGGTATTGGTCTGGCGTGCTGACACCTGAAGACGGTACTCGGTACGGGATCTTGCACTTCGCGTTCGCGGATGTGCCGCTGTTTTCCTTCGGATCACGAGTGAGGAGTGTTCTCATTCCGAGGCGGACTCGGGCCGCTAGACCTTCTGTCGGGTGAGGGGCCGGGATTCATCCCGGCCCCCTTTTGTTTTGGGAACTTTCAGGCACCCGCGCCGTCTAACAGGCAGAACAAGACGGCAGGCAATTCAGTGGGACCTCACGTGGTGGAGTGGAACCTTGGTGAACGACGCGGAGCTTGTTGCTCGCAGCCAGCAAGGTGATACGGACGCCTACGATCAACTCGTCGGCACGTATCAGCATCGCATCTTCTCGCTGGCCTATCGCATCACCGGGAACCGCGAGGATGCGTGGGATGCAGCGCAGGAAGCGTTTCTGAAAGCCTATCGCAACCTGTACGGCTTCCACGGCCGCGCCGCGTTTTCAACCTGGCTGCACCGTATCGCGGTGAACGCCGCGCTCGACGTTGTCCGTCGGCGGGCGGCCCAACCACCTGTGCCTCTCGACGTGACTCTACGCTCCCTTGATGATCCGGCCGATGAGGTGATGCGCAGTGACCTTCAGCAGAGGGTTCACAGAGCGATCGCCGCACTACCGGTCGAGCAGCGAGTCGCGATCGTGCTGCGCGACCTGCAGGGATTGCGCTACGAGGAGATCGCCGGGGTGCTGCGGATTCCGATCGGAACGGTCCGGTCGCGCATCAGCCGGGGACGCGAAATGCTGCGGGTGATGCTGGCAGATCTTGCACCGGCGAGCGGAGAGGGGAGGACAGCGTAATGCGATCCATGCATGTCACCGACGCACTGTCGGCCTACGTTGACGGTGCTCTCAATGAGGGCGAGCGAGCCCACGTTGAGCGCCACCTGGAAACCTGCGAGGACTGTCGCCATCATCTGTCCGTCCTTAGAGATCTGGTGACGACTGTTCGGTCGGTCGCGCCGGTTGCTGCGCCAGAAGGATTTCGCGCGCAGGTGCGCGCGCGGGTCGAGCAAATCGGCGCGCGTCCTGCTGCAACACGCTGGTGGCCGCGTCTCCCGATGCCATGGCGTGTGCTCAGCGCCGCAGCGGCCGTGCTCGTGATCGGCATCTTCGCCGTCAATCTACTGCGCCCCGAGGGCCCGGTGGCCATGAGAGAATTCCGCGGACCAGGCGAGAGCCCGGCGGTGACGGGGGATCGGATGAGAAGCGCGGCGCCATCCGCTCCAGAGGGGGCGCAGCGGGCCATCCCTGGGCAGAATACCCTCGCGCTTCGACGCGTCATCCGCACGGCCCAGGTGGATGTCGAGGTAGACAAGGTCGAGGATGCCGCGGAACGCCTCCTTCGGATTGCTGAAGAGGCCGGAGGGTTCATCGCCGATTCCTCGTACGCAGAAACCAACGGCGTTCCCCATGCCTCGTTTGTCCTGCGCGTGCCGGTGCCTCGGTTTGCCGGAGTCGTCGCTTCCCTGGACGGCGTGGGACGCGTCGCACGCCGGAGCATCCACGGCCAGGATGTGACAGAGGAGTTCGTCGATCTGGAGGCCCGGGTGCGGAACCTGGAGCGCCACGAACAGCGGCTGTTGACCTTCATGGATCGCACGACGAAGGTCTCAGAACTGCTGGCGATCGAACAGGAACTTACACGTGTGAGGGGCGAGGTCGAGTCGCTCACCGGCCGGGCGCGCTACCTGTCGAATCAGTCGGATCTGGCAACCCTGTCTGTCGCCGTACGTCAAAAGACCAAGAAGACGTCCGGAGCATTGTGGGATTTCGGCGCCACGCTACAGCGCATGCAGGCGGCGTTCGTCGCGACGGTGCGCCAGCTGCTCGCGGGCGTCGAGACCATCGCGGTCGCTGCGAGTGCGCTGATTCCCGTGCTGGCGTTCGCTGCAGTCGGCTGGGTGCTGTTCAGGCGATGGCGGATGGCGCGTATCTAGTTCCAATCTACTCAATCACTTCGCGGGATCGTGAAGATGGTGTAGATAGTGGAGATCGTGGAGATTTCAGGTCGGAGACCTGAATGAGGGCGACGGCAGCGGCGATCGCGAGACCGCCGGCAATCTGGCTAACGCCGAGGAGTTCGCCGAGCAGGAAGAACGCCGCGGCACTGCCGACGACCGGTTCCAGTGTGGCCGTGAGGCTTGCCCCGCTCGGTGAGATCGACCTCAGACCGTAGAGGAAGGATCCAAACGGCAGGATGGTTCCAAACACGATGATCACGCCGAAGAGCGCCCATTCCTCCGGCGCATATGCACGGCCGAAGGTCTTCCATGGCGGAACGATGAGGTTCCAGACAACGGCGGCGGTACCGAGCGCGTAGAGCAGTACCGTCCACGATCCAATCTCCCGTACGCGCCCGCGGCCGAGAATGGCGTAGAGCCCGAACGCGACGGCCGAAAGGATTCCCGTAAGAAGACCGAGGGAGCTCACGCGAATCCCGCCCGCACCGGTCACGAGGAGATAGCTCCCCACGATCGCTAGCAGAATCGCGCCCGATTTCAAGGCAGTCAGAGGTTCCTTTTCAACGAGCCAGGCATACATGGCAACGAATACCGGCGCCGTGTATTGAAGAAAGAGCGCTGTTGATACGTCTGTCAGGCTGATCGTGACATAATACGTGAACTGCGCCGATGTCATCGCTAGGCCCAGCACGATGAGCCTGCCGGTCTGGGCGCGGGGAACACGAAGAGAGACTCGCCACAGGCTGAGGATCAACAGAAGAAGGACGAACGCACCGGTGAGGCGGATCGCGAGCAGCGTCCAGGGTTCAATTTGGCGGTTGAAAAGTGCCTTGGCGAGGACGCCCGAGACCCCCCACAGTGCGGCCGCGCACATGACCGCCAGGTAGCCTCGAAGTCGATCCCTGAGTTGGGCGTTCACTTCAGGAAATCAGTGTGGAGATAGCCAACGTAAAGCCTGCGAGCATGTCCGATCCGGATGTCTCCCCGAATGCCATGACCCGTCGTGCGGCTACCACGAGGGCCGCCCGGTTCTGGCTGGGAAGAACGCGGATGAGCCGGTGCCAAGCCTCCCCGGCTTCCCCTCGAGCAGCGGCTTCGAGGTATGTTTCGCTTATCCGAGTCGTGCGCCCGCGCACTTCTGCGATGATCGCGTTTCGGAGTTCACGAAGGTCTTCGTGGTGGATCACCGAGAGGGCGAGGAGCGTTCCGACCAGCACATCGTCGCCCGAGGGCGTGAGCCCGCCACCGAGTCCAGCCAGCTGTTGCGCCGCCTCTGCCGCGGAGACCGGAGACCGTCGCCTCAACGCCTCTTCTAGTAGACCCAAACCGCTGCGCGCGCGCATACGCAGAGTCGTTGGATCCGTGAGATAGGTCGCGAAGCTGCCCTCAGGGGCTTCCCCGAGCAGAATCTCCTGGACGAAATTCATGCTGGTGCGTACCGTAGACAGATCACTTCTGTCCCATGGTGCGAGTTGCGGTTCCCAGATCGGGGCCTCCCCTACCGTGATTTCGACCGCGTCTCCGATGAGGATGCCCGCATTCGAACTCTCCACCGTTTCACGGACAGGTACGTTAGCAAATCGGAAATCCGTGTCTGACCCCACAACCAGATTCAAGGGGCCATCAAGGAGGTCGGGAAGAACCAGCGCGATGACGTGCCCGTCAAGATCCAGATAGCAACTTCGCGCAAAGGTCGCCAGGAGCGTGCCATTGTGGGGAGCTTGAAGCAGTTGGTGAACGTATCTGCTCAGAGAAACCGCGTGTAGACGAGTGGAGACGACGCGCGTGGACATCCGTAGTTATCGCATGAGGGGTTTCGCCCCCGCTGCGCTACCCGCGTTCCCGCGCTTGCGAGTTCCCGTCTTCAGCCGCGTCGCTGCATCCTCCACCGCATCCACGATACCCTGGTATCCGGTGCACCTGCAGAGGTTTCCGGCCAGCACCTCCCGGATCTGGTCTTTACTCGGATCGGGAGTTTC
>JAHZOA010000162.1 GCA_020028455.1 Armatimonadota bacterium
CAGCGGGAACTTATCGAGGCGCTTACTGGTCTCAGACCGGCAGAGAAAGGCCGGGTCATCGTTCCGGCCCGTGAAGTGACGAACCGCAGCGCGCGCGAGCTATACGAAGTCGGCGTCGCGCATATCCCTGAGGAACGGATGCGTACGGGCATCGTGCCGCAGATGACCGTGGCCGAGAATCTGGTCCTGAAACGCTTCCGGTATCCACCCTTCTCACGCGGCCCACTAGTCGATCTCCGCGCTGTTGGTGGGTTTGCCATCCAAATGATCGCGGAGTACGGCATTGCCACCCCAGGTCCGCGCACGCCCGCGCGTTCGTTATCCGGTGGCAACATCCAGAAGCTGATCCTGGCGCGCGAGCTTTCGGCGCAGCCGGGACTGATCGTCGCCGCGCATCCGACGTACGGGCTGGATGTTAGTGCCACGGAGCAGATACACCGTCTGCTGCTTCACCGCCGAAACGAGGGCGCCGGCATCGTGCTCGTCTCAGAAGATCTCGAAGAAATCCTTGCGCTGTCTGACCGGATCGCCGTGCTATTTCGCGGCGAAGTCATGGGCATCGTCGCAGCCAGCGCCGTCGAGCGCGAGACGCTCGGCCTGATGATGGCCGGACAGCGATCATGAGACAGCTGGGTCCGCTGCGCTTCGAGCACGACCCCGAATCATCGCTGACCCGGACGATGTTTGTCTCTGCGCTGGCGATCGCGGCCGCCTTCTTGGTGGCCGGCCTCATTTTCTGGGCGTACGGTGTGAACCCACTGCGCGCGTACCGGGTGATCCTCGTGGATACGCTCGCCGATCCACGCGCGTTGCCTGAGATCTTTGTGCCGGCCATTCCACTCCTGCTGGCGGGGATCGGGCTTCTGCTCGCCTTCCGCGCGCAGTTCTACAACATTGGTGCCGAAGGACAGCTCCTTGCCGGCACCATCGCCGCCACGTGGATTGCGGTCTTCACATCCACACCCGGCCCGCTGATGCTCCCAATGATGTTCATCACAGGGTTCCTCGCCGGGGCGCTGTGGGGATTGCTTCCTTCATTATTGAAGCTGCGGCTGAACGTCAACGAAGTCATTACCACGTTGATGATGAACTACATTGCGCTGTACGCGGTGAGCTGGCTCGTCACCGGTCCATGGAAGGGTCCCAGCGTCCGCGGTTTCGCATACACGGACACCTTTCCAGACTCGGCCTGGCTCCCATACCTTCCGGGCACACGCATCCACTGGCCGACGCTATTACTAGGCATCGCCCTCGCCATCCTCGTGGCGTTTCTGCTCAACCGCACACGGTTCGGGTTTGAGATCCGCGTGCAGGGCCACAGTCCAGAAGCGGCCCGCTACGCGGGCATCAATCCGCTGCGCACGACCCTGCTCGTCATGTTGATCTCCGGTGGGTTCGCAGGACTCGCGGGCGTCGGCGAGGTCGCGGGGATCCATCACAAACTCTTGGATCCCAGCCAGGTCTCTCTCGGATATGGTTACGTCGCGATCATCGCCGCCTGGCTGGCTCGAGGAAATCCGCTGGCGGTCATCGTCACCGCCGTATTCTTTGGACTCATCTACAGCAGCGGCGACGTCATGCAGGTGTCTCTGCAAATGCCGGCCCGTGTCACCGATGTGTTCAACGGGCTAATTCTGTTCTTCCTCATCGGCAGTGAGCGTCTGCTACATTACCGTGTGCGGTGGATGCCGGCCGCGACAAACCAAACGGTTCCGGCCACCTTGCCAGAGGAACAGGCCGCGTCGGGGAGAGAGCGATGGAAGTCATAACCTGGCTCCTGGAATCCTCGCTCGCGGGAATCCTGGTTCGTGGGCTGGCGTATGGCACACCGCTGCTGTGGGGGTCGCTCGGAGAAATCTACGCCGAGCGAGCCGGCGTCGTGAATCTCGGGGTTGAGGGCATGATGATCCTCGGCGCATTCTCCGGATTTGCGACCGCGCACGTCACCGGCAACCCCGTGGCCGGCCTGTGCGCCGCGGGGCTCATTGGGGCGCTTGCGGCTCTGCTTCACGCCTTCTTCTCTATCACGCTGCGCGCGAATCAGTACGTCTCGGGATTGGCACTCTCCATGTTTGGGCTGGGACTTTCCGGGCTGCTTGGACGCGGATGGGAAGGGATTCCGCTCGAGCGCCCGCTGCCAGAGGTGACGATTCTGGCGCCGCTCGGCTTTGCCCTGGCCGTCGTCCTGTGGGTCGTGCTGTACCACACTCGCTGGGGCATCATCCTGCGCACAACCGGCGAGGCGCCAGCTGCTGCCGACGCTCTGGGGATCAACGTGATCCTGGTCCGCTACGTCGCCGTTGTGTTCGGCGGGCTGCTTGCAGGGATTGCCGGAGGCTTTCTCTCCGTCGCATACCGTCCATCATGGACCGAAGGCATGACCTCCGGAATTGGATGGATCGTCGTGGCGCTCGCCATTTTCGCAAGCTGGGATCCGTTGAAAGCGATCTGGACGTCGCTCCTCTTTGGCGTTCTCTTCCACCTGTCGTTCCGGCTGCAGACTTGGATTCCAGCGGAACCACTGCAGATGATGCCATTCGCATTCACAATCATTGTCCTGACCGCGACGGCGCGCCGGAGTGGCCGGGTTCGGCAGGCCGCCCCCGAGGCGCTGGGTCTACCGTATGTGAGAGGAGAGCGGTAACTATGTCGAAACATTCAGCATCACGCACGGGGGAGGCGAGGAATGCGTTGGACTAAACTTCTAGCCATTGTAGCGGCCGTGCTGGTGGTCGCCACAACCGGATGGGCCCAGCCGGCCAAGGTCAAAGTCGGGTTCATCTACGTCGGCCCCATCGGCGACTATGGGTGGACAAACGCGCACGATGTGGCCAGGAAGAAACTCGAGCGCGCGTTCCCGGGGCAGGTTGAGACGATGTATGTCGAGTCGGTGCCTGAGGGAAACGCGGAACCGTTCATCGACAAGCTGGTACGAGGTGGGGCGAACGTCGTCTTCACAACAAGCTTTGGATTCATGGATGGTACGCTGGCAGCCGCCAAACGCCATCCGGCTGTGATCTTCGCCCATGCCAGCGGCTTCAAGCGAAACGACAACATGGCCACGTACATGGCCGACTTCTATCAAATCTATTACCTGAACGGATTGATGGCAGGCGCACTGACGAAGACCAACAGGATCGCGTATGTTGGTGCATTCCCCATCCCCGAGGTCAAACGGCACATGGGCGCATTCGCGCTCGGGGTCCGGGCCGTCAACCCGAGAGCGACGGTTCATGTGCGCTGGCTGTTCAGCTGGTTTGACCCTGCGAAGGCGAAGGAAGCCACGGAAGCGTTACTGGCAGAGCGCGCCGACGTGTTTGCGTTCACCGAAGACTCGCCGACCGTTATTCAGGTCTCGGCGCAGAAGAATCGCGCGAGCTTTAGTCACTACTCACCGATGCAACGCTTCGCCCCCCGGCATGTGATCTCAGGACAACTTGTCCATTGGGACCGCATCTATGTCGACTTCATCGGCAAAGTGCTGAAGGGGACGTACTCCAACCAGAATCTGGAGAACGTCGATTACTGGTGGCTCCTGGCCGAGAAGGCCGTCGAGCTCGGCGGGCAGTTCGGCCAGCCGATCAACCCGGTCTTTGCCGGCCAGCTGAAGGCGGCGCGGGTCAGAACACGGGAATTCGGAACGATCTCGGTCTACGACCTCGTCAATCGCCGCCTCGCGCAGATGACCAGAAAGCCGGTCGCCTTCGATCCTTTCACAGGCCCGATCCGCGACCGCAAGGGTGTGCTGCGGGTTCCCGCTGGACACACCATGACGATTGGAGAGCTCAACAGCATGGAGTGGGCGGCACCGGGCATCGTCGGGCAGTGGCCGAAGGAGCCAAAGTAACTACAGGGAACGCGGGAACACGGTAACGCGGTAACGCGACAACACTAAGAACCACAGCGGCGGGTGCTTAGCGGCGCCCGCCGTTTTCCTCTCGCTCGCCGCGACGGTAGCGATCTTCGGCGATACCGACGAGATCGTTGATCGCCGTCGATAATTCCTGATCACGTGTTCGGTTCAGGCGCTGTTGCAACACCTTCAGGATCTCCGAGCGGGGCTCACGAGTTCGCTCAGAACGGCGGGGTCTTCTTCAGCCCCCTGCTCGTCTGCAGCCCGCATGGAAGCAGGTTGCCCGCCGACCCTAGGGTGCGCGTTCAGCGCTTCAACCAGTTCATATTCCGGAATCTCCCGCAGCAGCTGCCGTGCGGCACCGAGAGGGTTCTCATGCTCAGCCAACCGGCCGACGAACCTCGTTCGACCTTCAAAGAGAACCGCGAGCTCCTCTCGCGTTAACTTCCGCGGTAGGTCGCGCACATGTATGGGGCGACGATCAACGGGATATGGTAGTGCCGCGACGTGTCGGCGATCTTGAATTCCACCTCGAGTCGCGAGAAGAACGGCGATGACACGTGAAACACGAGGCGGTACGTGGCGGATTCGAGCGCTCCCTGCACCAGATCCACGATGCGACCATCGTCATTCGTCTGCTGCGCTGAGAGCAGGCGATCACCGCGGTAGAGTTCAACACGCACGCCCCGCGCCGGCGTACCCCGGTCGGTATCCAGCACATGCGTGGAGATGGAAGGCATCAGGCCGGGCTCTTGGATTTAAATATCGGCAAAACCCCGAGATGATGCACGTCCGCACGCTCGTCGCCCTCTACCAGCAACGCGGCCCTGGCCGCGACCGACCCACCGGCCTGGCGCACCAGTTCAGCCATCGCGTCGAGCGTCTCCCCCGTGCTGACGATATCATCGATGATCCCAACCCGCTTCCCCCGCACTTTCATCGCATCGCGGCCGTCCATGTAGAGTTCCTGCTCGGTCTTCGCCGTGATCGGCTTGTACCGCACCACAAGTGGCGAGAGCATGAATGGGCGGATTTCCTTGCGGCACACGACATACGGACGGAGGCCCAGGTTGACAGCAATCGCGTAGGCCAGGGGGATGCCTTTCGTTTCGGTGGTGACGAACAACTCGCAGTTCGTGAGCTTTGGCGCCAACTCGCGCGCAGCCCTGTCGATCACTTCGGTGTCGCCGAGGCTGTAGTAATAGGCGATCCAGGTGTCCGGCGCGACCTGAATGAGCGGCAGCGTGCGGACGGTGCCGGCGATCTTTAGATCGTATGTCGTCTGGCCGTCGAACGACAGGATGTGCGGCATGATGAACCCCCACGTAAGATAATAGCGCAGGAACAATCTTCATTTCTACGGAAGCCCTCTCCACCCAAGTAGGTGGCGACCACCAATGTCGCCTACGGGGTGGGTGCCGGGTTAAATGGACCTGCGGCAGTTCATCCAGGTCGCCCGCGGCGCGCAGCCGGCCGATCTTCTCCTCACCAACGCGCAGATCGTCGACCTTTACAATCTCGTTGTCGTCCCCGGTCAGATTGCGATCGCCGACGGCCGGATTGCCGGCACCGCGCCGAACGGTACAGCCTGGTACCGCGCGACCGAGGTCGTGGACCTGCAGGGCCAGTACGTGGCCCCAGGGCTCATCGACGGTCACGTCCACGTCGAGAGTTCCATGGTGAGCATTCCCGAGTTTGCTCGGGCCGTCGTCCCGGGAGGGGTTACCACCATCATCACCGACCCACACGAGATCGCAAACGTCCTCGGCATGACCGGAATCCGGTACATGCTCGAGATCGCCAAATGGAATCCGCTCAGCGTGTTCGTCATGGCGTCGTCGTGTGTGCCGTCCGGGCCGTACGAAAGTTCTGGAGCAAAACTGTCTGCGTATGACCTCGAAAGCCTCATGCACGACAAGTGGGTGGTTGGCCTTGCGGAGATGATGGACTACCCTGGGGTACTCGGTGGCAATCCGGAGGCCCTGGCAAAGATCGAGGCCGCCGGCACCCGGCCAGTGGACGGTCATGCGCCGGGCCTCAAAGGAACGGACCTCAACGCGTACGCGGCGGCAGGCATCGGCTCCGACCACGAATCCACGACGCGCGAAGAGGCCCTCGACCGAATTCGGCGCGGCATGATGGTCATGATCCGAGAGGCGACTCCAGCGCGCAACCTGAAAGACCTGCTTCCCCTCGTGACGGTGAAGAACGCTCGCCGGTTCCTGTTCGTGACCGATGATCGCAACCCGCTTCATCTGCTCAAAGATGGCTCGGTTGACGGAATGGTGCGGCAGGCGATTGCGCTCGGCCTCGATCCGTTGCTGGCGCTCCAGCTCGCGAGCCTCAACGCGGCTGAGTACTTCCGGCTATTCGATCGCGGGGCCGTGACACCGGGAAAACGCGCGGATCTCATCGTCTTCAAAGATCTCCAATCCCCCCGAGCAACGCGTGTGTTCCGTGGAGGGCAGCTCGTTGCCCGAGATGGTGAATTGCTGCCATACAACCGGCCATCGGAATCTCCAATGCTGCCGGTCTCACTGAACGTTCCGCCCGCCAGCCTGCGCTTCGCAGTTCCGGCACAAGGCAGACGCATCCGGGTCATTGAGATCATTCCAAACCAGATCATCACGAAATCCGGCGTCGCCGACTCCAGAATCAAGGACGGCCACGCCGTCGCGGATCCAGAGCGGGATCTGCTGAAGATCGCACTGATCGAGCGGCATACCGGCAGCGGCCGGCTCGGAGTCGGGTTTGTCCGAGGCTTTGGATTGCGGTTCGGCGCCCTGGCCTCAACCGTGGCTCATGATGCGCACAACATCATCGTCATGGGAGCCGACGACGAATCGATGCGATCGGCCGTGGAGGTTATCCTGGAAATGCGGGGCGGGCTGGTTGCCGTGGCGGGGCGGGAGGTCGTGAAGCTGCCTCTCCCAATCGCCGGTTTGATGTCGGATCAACCCATCACGACAGTGGCCGAACAGCTGCGCGCACTCCTGCAAATGGCCCGCAGGATGGGTAGCGCACTCGAGGATCCCTTCATGACCCTCTCGTTCCTCGCACTGTCAGTGATCCCAGCCTTGAAGATCACTGATCGTGGTCTGCTTGACGTCACGAAGTTCGAACTCGTCTCGCTGTTCCTCGACTAACTAGGGCGGAGCCTGAGGGGTCCCGCCTCAG
>JAHZOA010000163.1 GCA_020028455.1 Armatimonadota bacterium
GATGCGGGCCGCCTCGGGATCCACCCAGATGTTGTACTCAGCCGCAGGCGTGATGTTGCCGACGGTGCAGGCGGCTCCACCCATCACGTAGCACTGGGTTACCATCTTCGCGATCTCGGGGGCGCGGCGCAGCGCCACGGCAACATTGGTGAGTGGGCCAAGTGTGACCAGGGTGTATTCGCCTGGCCGCGAGCGGATCAGCCGGATCAGGGCGTCCACGGCGTGCTCGTGCTCCGGTGTGCGCTTCGGCGCCGGGTAGTTCATCCCGCCCATCCCATCCGGACCATGGAAGAAGAAGGCCCAGTGCGGCTCACGCAGGAGCGGGCGCGAGCACCCTACGAACACCGGAGTTTCCCCACCGCACAACTCGATCGTGTAGCCGGCGTTGCGGCTGCCCATCTCCACCGGAACGTTGCCGGCCACAATGGTCACTGCATCCACCCGCACGTCCGGCCAGCGGTGGGCCATCAAGCCCGGGAACTCCGGCGCCCTAGGGGAAACGCTTAAGCATCAGAGATGACTGACCTGCCATGCTGTTACGGGATGCAAGGCCATTGCTGGGTCCAGACCCAGTTCGGACGTCATCAGTCGAAGGGTCAACGCCTGTGTTACGAGACCGGTAGCTGCGACGGCCAAAGACCTGCTCGGCCTCAAATCCATTGTGCGCGCGGCAGCGCAGCTGGATGTTCTCGACTGTAGCCTTTCCGCCTGCACTATAGGGCACGACGTGATGGAACTCGAGGAACACCCGCTCCGTACAGCGGCGCCCGTCAGGAGCCACGAAGGCACATTGCCCACCGTCGCGCGTCCACACCTTCCGCTTGACCTGAGCCGGGATGTGACGTGACCGGGGGACTACGCCGTAGCTGCTGCGGGGACGCTCGATGGTCTCGTGGAGGCGATCCGTGGCGGCGAACTTTCGTTTTGTCAGGTCCTTGAGGAGCGCTGTCAAGGCTCGATCGATGACCTCACCCACATCTCCATCCGGGATCTGGGAACGCAGCAGTTCCTGGGCTTGCAGGAGTTTCGCGTTTGTCTCCGCACTCGCCGTGAATTGCACTTTGTACCGCTGGGGTGCCAGCGGGGCGATGACAGGCCTGCGTGCTGGGGCTTGTGTGTCCGCTGGAGACAATGCGGGCGAAAGCGGCGGCAGGTCGGGCCCAGGATTCTCAGCCGCGGGGGTTGGCGTTGGGAGCTTGCGAATGGACGACGGCACCGACGGCTGGGGTCGCAGTTGCGCCAAGAGTTCCTGGACCTGCCGCTTGCTCTTGTGCTTAGCGCTCTCAAGGAGGTCGAGATGGTTCTCAGGCGTGAGCTCCGGGACCAGCAATCCTACGGTGGTGAGATTCACGGACCCATCGCCGAGCAGGTCGAGGATGATGGGGTATTTCCGCCCTGCCCGTGCGGCCTCGATACGACTGTAGGCGGCATACTCGGAGAGATGGAGAACCTGCACGCAGTAGGTGAATGTCGACGCACAGCCTTCCGCCAGGTATAGCTGTCGCTCGTCCAGTATGGCGAGGTGCGCGATGAGGGCCGCAGTCGCCTCCCGCTCCTGCTGGGCAAGCCGTTTCACTCGTGCGACGACTTCCTGATTGGATAGCTGACCTGCAAGAGAGAGGACCTGTGTATTCATGGCCCAGATAGTAACATGGCGATTTTGTTCCCCTCAGGAATGGCCGTGTGGGCTTCGGGTTCGCGCGAATCTCTTTGCTCCGGGGCTGTTCGGCCTAAAGCAATCCTGGGCGATCCTTGCACCTGTGAGAGGCATTCAGGAAGAACGCTTTGCGAGTTTCTGAGTCTCTCTAGGAACTTGTCAATAGCCCAAGTTGGTCATTATCGCTGTCTAACATCAACTGGGTCCGGACCCAGTTGCGGAGAGCCGGCCAAACGCGGTTCGGACCTTCAGCACCGTGGCATCAGACCTTGACCCAAGACGGTCTAGACTGGGTACTCGGCGAGTCTCCGGCCGTGCCCTTTCTCCGCAAGCCGGTTCGCTCGGCCAGTGACTTCTTTGAGCACCTGTGCCTTGTCGATCGTCCGCAGCCTTCGGCCTTCCATCAGCACCTGCCCGTTCACGATGACGGTGTCTACATCCGAGGCGCGCGCCGAGTACACCAGCGCAGCCCGCACGTCATGCACCGGCTGCATGTGCGTGCCATCCATGCGCACCAGGATGACGTCGGCGAGATAGCCTGGGGCGAGCCGGCCGATTTCCTGTTCTTGTCGCACCACGCGCGCGCCCTCGACTGTGGCCATCGCCAGCGCGTCGTCAAGCTTTAGCACAGTCGCGTCTTTCTGCTCGTGCTTTTGCAGCTCCGCGGCCAGACGCATTTGCTCGAAGATGTCGATCGTATTGTTGCTGGCCGCGCCGTCGCTGCCCAATCCGACCGCCACTCCCGCCTGCCGCATCGCCACAACCGGCGCGATCCCGGCGGCGAGCTTGAGAAATGTCTTGGGGCAGTGCGACACGCCGACGCCGTGGCGCGCGAAGATCGCAATGTCGCCCTCCGTCGCGTGCGCCGCGTGGCCCGCGATCATCGGCACGGCCATGAGCGCGAGTTGTTCCATGTGCGCCGGCGGCGTGAGCCCGTGGGCTGTGAGGCTGGCCTGCACCTGCTCGGCCGTCTCGGAGACGTGGATGTGCACCCCCAGGCCGGTGCGCTTTGCTTCCGCCGCCACCTCGCGCAGGAACTCCGGCGGGCAGAGATATGTGGAATGCGGCCCGAGCCACATGCGAATCCGTCCGTCGCCCGCCCCCTGCCGGCGTGAGATGACTTCAGCGCTCGCGTTGAGCTCCGTCCGGAGATCCCGGCCGAAGAGCGTCGGCGCCAGGTGCGCCCGGAGGCCGCTGGAAGCCATCGCCTCCGCAACCGCATCCATCATGAAGTAGTGGTCGGCGACGGTCGTGACGCCGCTCTCGATCATCTCCGCGGCGGCCAGCATCGCGCCCCAGTAGACGTCGTCGGGTGCGAGGTTGCTTTCCATCGGCCAGATGAAGTCGTTGAACCAGGACCCGATCGTGACGTCCTCGGCCGCCCCGCGGAAGAGCACCATGGCGAGGTGCGCGTGTGTGTTGATGAGTCCGGGGAGGGCCACCATGCCCGTGCCGTCGATGATGTACCCGGCCTCGGCGGCGTGCGTCTGGCCGGCGGCGGTGAGCCGGCTGATGCGGTTCCCTTCGATGAGGATGTCCCGGTTATGCAGGATGGTCGTGTGCGTCCCCCCTGGGTCGACGGCGGTGACGTTCCGGATGACGAGGCGCGCGCTGTTAGTCACTTGCCGCCTGGCGCACCTGGATACGGCGCTGTCGCTGCATGACGGCGCGCTGCTGGGCGATGGCGTACGCCGCGAGTGCGACGACGGTGACGACGTAGGGAATCATCTGCACGTACTGGGGTGGGATCCGCAGCGATCCCAGTTGATTGGCCAGGGCGTCGGCCGCCCCGAAGAGCAGCGCCGCAAACATCGTCCCCACCGGATGCCGCCCGCCCAGGAACACCGCCGCGAGCGCGATGAAACCGCGGCCCGCCGTCATGTCGCGCTGGAAGAGCTGCAGGTAGCCCATACTCATGTGCACTCCACCCAGTCCGGCGAGCAGGCCGCTGAGCACGAGGGCCTGGTAGCGGGTGCGGCGGACGTCGATCCCGGCCGTTGCCGCAGCATCGGGATTCGCGCCGACAGCCCTGAGGTGCATCCCCCACACCGTGCGGTACAGAAACACCCACACCAGGGCGACCATCAGAAACGCCACGTACACGATCAGGTTCTGGCCGCTCAGGATGGGGCCGAGCACAGGGATGCTCTGCAGGATAGGCACGTGCACGTATGGCATCGTCAGGCTGGCGAGCTCCGATGAAGTGCCTTTGTCGCCGGTGAGGCTGTACATCACGAAGACGGTGCCGCCGCTGGCGAGGAAGTTCATGGCGATGCCGGCCAGGATCAGGTCCGCCTTCAGGTCGAGGTGCACGAAGGCGAGGATCAGCGAGAAGATTGCGGCCGCCGCAAGCGCCGCGGCGAGTCCCAGCCAGGCGCTATGCGTGTAAGCGCTCACGACGACGCCCACGAACGCCGCCAGCAGCATCGTGCCTTCGAGGGCGATGTTGATGACGCCGGCCAGGTCGGAGATCAAGCCCCCCAGCGCGGGCAGGAGGATCGGCGTCGTCACGCGCAGCACGCCGGCCGCGAGCGTCACCGAAAAGATGCCGGCCAGCACCTCACCCAGCGGCATGGGCGATCCTCCGGGCCTGGCGGCGTCTTGCAAATCCCACCAGCAATTCTGCCGTGATGAACAGAATGATCGTCGCCTGGATCACGAACGGCACGATCAGCGGATGGTTCCCGGCCATCAGGGCCACGACCAGTCCCTCAAATGCGAGGCCAAGCGAGATGTTCAGGAGCAGCCGCTGGTGGACACCCATCGCCAGGTGCGCGCCGGCCAGCGCTGCGGGGATGCCGGCCAGCGCCATCGAGAGCATGATCACGCGGCGCTCGTTGATGCCGCCGTAACGGGCGAAGTCGAGGTTTGCGCCGACCATGCGCAGC
>JAHZOA010000056.1 GCA_020028455.1 Armatimonadota bacterium
GCGCCGGATGAACTCACGGATCTTCGAGTGATCCTTGCGACCGTCTGTCTCAACGCCGCTGCTCACGTCTACCGAGAAAGGCCTCACGCGGTCGAGCGCCTCCACGACATTCGTTGCATTCAACCCACCGGACAGGATAATCGGATGCGGGCCTCGGAGTTTGGCCGCCAGGTTCCAGTCGAACGGTCGACCGGTCCCCCCTAACGTCTCCGGGTCATAGGTATCGAGCAGAAACGCTGCCACACGGTAGGGTTGAAGCGCACTCAGCGAATCCGCATCCCGGACGCGAATCACTTTGACGACAGGCACGGGCATCGCAGCGCAGTAGTCAGGTGTCTCGCTCCCGTGGAGCTGAACGGTATCGAGACCCGCCCTCGCCACGATCTCCTTGACCACTCCCCGGTCCTCATCGACGAACACACCGACCTTCGCGATGAATGGGGGCAGCGAAGACGTAATCTCGTGCGCCTGTTCAGCGGCGACCCGCCTGCGGCTTGGGGCGAAGATCAGTCCAATCGCGTTCGCGCCGGCTTCGGCGGCAACCCGCGCCGTATCGACATCTGAGATTCCACAGATCTTGATCCGCGTCAATGAAATACGCTGGCCGGGAAATGGTCCATTTTCATAGCGGTCCGTACCATGTGTAGCGTTTCCTCCGCGAGGCTGCGAGCCCGCTTACTGCCTTCAAGGAGGATCTCATCGGCGTCTCCAGCCAACTGCGCCACCGTTCGTCGCGTCCGGATCGGATCGAGAAACGCATTTAGTGCCTCAGCAAGCCTGCGCTTTACCTCGATGTCACCCACCCTGCCGGCCCGGTAGCGGCGTTTGAGATCTTCCACCTCGTCTTTGTTCGGATTAAACGCATCGTGGTAAGTGAACACCGGATTGCCTTCGACCGTCCCTGGGTCGGTCGGATGTATCCTCTTCGGGTCTGTATACATGCTCATGACTTTCTTCGTCACTGTCTCAGGATCATCAGCCAAGAAGATCGCATTCCCCAACGATTTGCTCATCTTTGTTTGGCCGTCGGTTCCGGGCAAAGTTCCAACCTCACCAATAATCGTGTCGGGCTCAGGAAATACGGGGGCAAATTGCTCGTTGAATCTCCTCGCGATTTCGCGGGTCACCTCTAGATGGGACGCTTGATCCTTTCCAACCGGCACGACCTCTCCTCTGACTATCAAGATGTCGGCCGCCTGCAAGACTGGATAGCCCAACAGCCCCATAGACGGCTGCCGGATATGGAGATCCTTCATAACTTCCTTGAGCGTCGGGACCCTCTGGAGGCGTGGGACGGTGACGAGCATCGAGAAAATAAGCTGCAACACCGCCGTCTGCGGCACCAACGACTGAAGAACGATGGTCGAGCGTTCCGGAGAGATTCCGACACTGAGATAATCCAAAACGATTTCTCTAATATTCGTCTTGATCTCTGGAAGCTTATCAAACCCCGTTGTGAGCATGTGATAGTCTGCAATCAGGAAGAAGCATTCATACTCATCCTGTAGTTTCACGCGATTCTTGAGCGTACCCACGTAATGACCAAGGTGGAGTCGGCCCGTCGGACGATCCCCCGTGAGCAATCGGCCTTTCTTGTGAGGCTCTTGAGTCAGCTTGACAGTTTCCAGCAATTGGTCGGGCAGATCGGATACATGTGTCTTGGTTTGACTCATCTCGCACCTCTCAACTCTCTCAACTTGGCCGATGGATCAGGACTGGTCATGAGGCTGGTACCGATCAAGACCGCGTCGAGTCCCAACCGCTCCAGCTGCTCGATCTGGGTCCTTGTCTCAATTCCGCTCTCGCTGACGACGACAACTCCCGCGGGAATCATCGGCCGCAGGCGCGCCGTCGTCTCGAGGTCGACCTGCAGCGTCTGAAGATTCCGGTTGTTGATGCCCACAATGTCTGCCCCAACGTCGAGTGCCACCCCAACCTCGTCGGGCGTGTGCACCTCAACGAGCGCGTCGAGTTCGCGGCGGCGCGCATGATCGAGGAACCCGCGCAGTTTGGCGCCATCGAGAATGGCAGCAATCAACAGCACCGCCGATGCGCCGGCCGCTCTGGCCTCATCAATTTGATAGGAGTCGATGACGAACTCCTTGCACAGGACCGGCAGCCGGCTCGCCCGACTGACCGCAGAAAGCGCCTCCCACGACCCCTGAAAGTAGCGGGCGTCGGTCAGCACCGAGAGGGCGGCGGCGCCACCGGCCTGATATGCCGCTGCCAAAGCGAGCGGATCGACCGTGCTGCGGATGGTTCCCGCCGACGGCGAGGCGCCCTTAATCTCGGCGATGAACGCCAGCCCTGGACCCGCCAGCGCCTTGCGAAAAACCGGCGGCCGTGGGGCGCGTTCCACCTGCTCAGCTAACTTTCGTTGCGGCCGCGCAGCCATTCGAGCCGCAACTTCCTGCCGCTTGTAGGCCACAATCTCGTTCAGGATCATCAGGACGCGACCGCTCTGGTGTGGGTGCGCAGGGCCTCGAGTTTCTCGTACGCCGCACTCGACGCGATCGCGCGGCGGGCCAGCTCGACACCATCGCGCCAGTCATCCGCGATCTCTGCGGCCACCAGCGCCGCGGCGGCGTTGGCGAGCACGATATCCTGCCGCGGTCCCTTTTCTCCTCGAAGGACCGCCGTCGTAATGGCCGCGTTTTCCTCAGGCGTCCCTCCGCCGATGGCCTCCGCAGGACTCGTGCCAAGTCCAAAGTCATCCGGCGAGATTGTGTAGGTCCGTACGCTCCGGTTTCGCAACTCCGACACTTGAGTGGGACCCACGGTCGACACCTCATCGATGCCGTCTAATCCGTGCACGACGAAGGCGCGGCGTGCTCCCATCTCGCCGAGCACCTCGGCCATCACGGGCGTGAGCGTCGGATCGTACGCTCCAACCACGAGATAGTTCGCATTTGCCGGGTTCGTCAGCGGACCGAGGATGTTGAACACCGTCCGAATGCCGATCTCTTTGCGCGGGCCGACGGCGTGCTTCATGGCTGCGTGATAAATCGGCGCGAACATGAACCCAATGCCGATGTCCTCAATTGACCGGCGGACCACGTCGGGCGGTACCTGAATGTTTACGCCGAGAGCTTCCAGCACATCCGCGGCGCCCGAGAGACGCGACACGGCGCGGTTGCCGTGCTTGGCGACATATCCTCCGGCCGCGGCGGCGACGAATGCAGTCGTCGTCGAGATGTTGAACGTGCTGAGGCGGTCCCCGCCGGTGCCGACAACGTCGATGAGGGTGTCGGCCTTCGGCGTGATGCGCTGAGCGCGTTCTCGCATGGCTCGGGCGAATCCGGCAATTTCCTCGACCGTTTCGCCTTTCATGCGCAACCCCGTGATGAGCGATGCGATCTGCGCCGGGGTAGCTTCCCCATCCATGACCTGGCCCATGGCGGTCCAGGCCTCCTCTTCAGTGAGGTCCCGTTTTTCGACAACCGCTTTGATCGCATCTTTGATCATGAGACTTTAGCAATGCGCAGGAAATTTCGCAGGACATCCTTCCCTGAAGACGTCAGCACCGACTCCGGATGAAACTGGACTCCCTCGATCGGCAGCTCCTTGTGTCTGAGACCCATGATCGTGCCGTCGGCCAGTTCTGCGGAAACCTCGAGGACCTTCGGCAGTGTCTCGCGCTCGACGATCAACGAATGGTACCGGGTACCGACGAGCGGACTTTCCACCCCCTCGTAGATTGTCCGGCCATCGTGGCGAATCTCGGAGGTTTTTCCGTGCACCGGTTCCCGCCCGCGAATGATGCGCCCGCCAAATGCAGCGCCGATGCATTGATGGCCAAGACAGACACCGAGAACCGGAACTTTGCCCGCCAGTGCGGCAATCAGCGGAGTTGAGATGCCGGCCTCGTTCGGCGTACAGGGTCCAGGCGAGATGACCACTGCATCCGGCTTCAAACCCACCACCGCCTCATGCGTCGTCTGGTCGTTCCGGAACACCCGCACATCGGCGACCATCTCGCCCAGATACTGGACCAGGTTGTACGTGAACGAGTCGTAGTTGTCGATCACGACGATCATGCGAGGACCCCCCGGCTATTCCGGGCCACTCTCTCGATGGCCCGCACCAGTGCCTTCGCTTTGTTCACTGTCTCCACGTACTCTCTCTCGGGAACCGAATCAGCAACGATCCCGGCTCCGGCCTGCATATACGCGCGGTCGCCACTCACCACGATCGTGCGGATCGTAATCGCGGTATCCATGTTGCCGGAGAACCCCAGATAGCCAACTGCGCCAGCGTACGGACCCCGGGCGACCGGCTCCAGCTCGTCGATAATCTCCATCGCGCGGACCTTGGGAGCGCCGGTCACCGTGCCGGCCGGGAAGCAGGCGCGCAGCACGTCGACCGCATCCAGCCCCTTCCGCAGTTTCCCTCGTACGTCGGAGACAATGTGCATGACATGTGAGAACCGCTCCACGTTCATCAACTCGGTTACGCGCATGGTGCCGTACTCGCAGACGCGTCCGAGGTCGTTCCGGCCGAGATCCACCAGCATCACGTGCTCGGCGCGCTCCTTCTCGTCGGCCAGCAGCTGCGCTTCCATGGTCAGGTCATCCGCTTCGGTCGCGCCTCTCGGCCGCGTCCCTGCCAACGGTCGTGTTTCCACCACGTCATCCTCCAGCCGGACCAGCAGCTCCGGTGACGAGCCGATGATCTTCACCGCATCAAAATCGAGAAAGAACATATATGGTGACGGGTTCACCGTTCGCAGCGCCCTATAGATGTCCAGCGCGTCCACGCCGTCGAGCCCCATCGAGAATCGCCGCGACAGCACGGCCTGAAAGATGTCGCCGGCGCGGATGTACTCCTTGGCACGATCCACCGCCGCCAGGAAGTCCGCGACAGGCATGTCGCTATCCATGATGGGCTGGATCCGGCCGGCACCAATGGGTGCCGTCAGCGGCGCACGCAGGCGTTCGTAGAGCCGCTCCACTTTCTCCACCGCCTGCTTGTACGCCGACCCACCATCGGCATCCACCAGCGCATTGGCGACAATCTTCATCGTGTGCCGCACGTGGTCGAATATCACGACGGTGTCGGCAATCACCAGGTAGCATGTGGGGAGTCCAAGATCGTCCCGCGGGCGGTTCGGGAGCCGCTCCCATGAGCGCACGAGGTCATAGCCGAAATATCCCACCGCTCCACCGGAGAAGCGCGGCAGTGATGGATCGGCGACGACGCGGTTCCGGCCCAGGATCTCCCGCGTCACCTGCAGCACGTCGGCCGTCGCGGTCTCAACGACGCCGTCATGCGCGACTTCGACCATATCGCCTTGCGATTTGATGGTGATCACGGGGCCACTGCCGATGAACGAGTAGCGGCCGATCCGCTCTCCGCCCTCCACGCTCTCGAGGAGAAACGCGTTGCCGTCCCCGCGCAGCTTCAGAAATGCTGAGATCGGGGTCTCGAGGTCGGCCGGGAGCTCAGAGGAGACCGGTACGAGGTTGCCGCTTCGCGTACGGCTCAGAAATTCTGTTTTGCTCGGCGCGATATCCAGGATCCCCATGTCAGTCCCCGCCCTTTGTGCGCCGTTGCGCCTGTGCCAGGATTTCTCGCAGTGCATCCTCACGACCAAGTGCATCTTCGATCTGATCGAGCTGCCCGCGCAGCCGTGCCAGCGCCCTGCGAATCGCGTCACGGTTCGCCGAGCAAATTTGTGTCCACAACTCCAACGGGCTGGCCGCAAGGCGCGCCAGCCCCGCGAATCCTGGTCCCTGTAGCTCGAGCGCCTGATCAGACGCCGCGGTGACCGCGGCCACCGCGAGCAGGTAGGACAGATGGCTGACCTGCGCCACAAGATCGTCGTGGTCCTCTGGAGTCAAGATGACCGGCCGCATCCCGATCCCTCGTGCGAATGCCGATACCATTTCGACTGACTCGTCATCGCTTACGGCGGTCGGCGTGACGATGAACGGTCGCCCGGCGAGCAGGTCGGGGTCCGCGGCCTGAGCTCCCTGCCGTTCCGATCCGGCCATGGGGTGACCGCCGACGTACCGGATCATCCGCGGCAGACGTTGCTCCACCGCTCGTACGATTTCTGTCTTGATGCTCGCCACGTCTGTGAGCACGCCACCGGGGGACAACATCGCAGCGGCAGACACGACCGCCTCGGGCACGGCCCTCGGCGGGACGGCCACGACAACCAGATCTGCGCCCTTGAGCGTGTCGTACGACGTGCTTCCTTTGTCAAACGCTCCCCGCGCCTTCGCTGCCTCCACTGCCGAATGATCCCGATCCATGGCGAAGATACGGTCCGCAGCGCGGCGCTGGCGGATCGCCAGGGCGATTGATGTTCCCATGAGTCCGAGCCCGACTATGCCGACCGTCTCAATCCGCCCCACGAGAGTCTCCGTGTCACGTGCGAATGGTTGCCGGCGACTGCACGCGCCGGCCCAGTGCTCCTGCCAGCGGTGTGATCTCCGACATCAACTGTGTGAAGTGCTGCGGTGTCAATTGCTGCGGCCCGTCGCTCAAGGCCTTATCGGGTTCTGGATGGACCTCGATGATGAGCCCGTCGACGCCAGCCGCAACACTCGCCTTCGCCATTGGTCCGACATACTTCCACTTGCCGGTCGCCTGGCTTGGATCCACAACGACCGGGAGATGGGAGAGTCCCTTGAGCACCGGGACAGCCGAGAGATCGAGCAGGAACCGCGTCTGGTCGTCGAAACCGCGCAGGCCGCGCTCACATAGAACTACATTGTAGTTGCCTTCGCTCATGACGTACTCAGCCGCAAGCAGCAGCTCCTGGATCGTCGCGCTGGGACCGCGCTTGAGCAGCAAGGGGTGTTTCGAACGGCCGACTTCGCGCAAGAGCGTGTAGTTTTGCATGTTGCGCGCGCCGATCTGCACCATATCCGCGTATTTGATCACGAGCATCAACTGGTCTGCGTCCATTGCCTCTGTGACGACGGGAAGGCCGGTTTCCGCCCGGGCTTCGGCCAGATAGCGCAGCCCTTCCTCTTCGAGACCTTGAAACGAGTAGGGGGAGGTACGTGGCTTGAACGCGCCACCGCGCAACATCGCGGCGCCGGCGGCTTTCACCGCGCGGGCCGCCTGCAGGATCTGCTCCCGGCTCTCCACCGAGCACGGACCCGCCATGACCACGATGGACCCGTCACCGATCCGCACGCCCTGCACGTCGACAACGGTGTCGTGCGGGCGAAACTCCCGCCCGACCAGCTTGAAGGGCTGCAGGATGAGTACGATCCGCTCAACCCCGGCCGACGCTTCGAGTGATTGCCGGAGCAGCTCCTTGGTATGGCTGTCGCCCACAACACCAATGATGGTGCGCTCGACACCGGCGGAGAGGTGGCTCCCCAGCCCGGCGTCCTGAATTTTCTTCACGACCACGTTGATCTGTTCGCGCGTCGCGTGCGGACCCATAACCACAATCATCTCGAGTCCTCCAGTGCTAAAAAGCTCCAGAAAAAGCAAACACCTCTCACCCCATCAAGGGGCGAGAGGTGTACGACACTCCCGCGGTGCCACCCGGCTTCCGGTTCTTTGACCGGCGCTCGTTTCTCTCTCCGAAGATTACGGCGGAGAATTCCGGCGCAGCCTACGTATCGGTGCGCGCCTCCCGGGTCCATTCGCCGCTCATCAGCTGCCGTGTCCCACTCTACTCACGGCTCTCTCGAAGCATATCGAGCGGGTACTCATCCCGATCATCGGCCGTATGCAGTTTTGTAAGTACCGATTATAGCATACGCGTCAAGACGCGCCCCCCTGCTCAAGACCCGCGCTGACTTTGATGCGGGCCAACCGCGCCTGCCCGATGTACACATCGTCTGTCGTCGCGCGGTGAGCAGCGTACCGGACCTTTACATAGATCTCCGTCAGCGCGTCGACGTCGCTCTCGTGCTCAGGAACCCGTTGCGCGAGCCGGGGACGGTACTCATACGGTGTCTCGTACCCAAGTCGAGGGATGTCCAGGAACGCGCCAACACGCAGCAGCTCGCGGTACAGCGCGCGGATCGCGCCGACCGCCGGCTCCTCATAGGACCGCACCGGACTCCGCCACCGGTTCATCAATGACCGCCACATCCCTCCGAATCCGGCAAACACAGCCTCGGCTGACCAGACCGATTCTCGCTCATCTTCATCACGCTTCCTGGAGCGGCGCCGCGCGCGCACAACCGCAATCGCGACGAGCAACAGGAGGAGGAGGATGACCACAAGGACCATTCCCCAGCGCGCTCCGCTGACGACCTGGGGCGGCAGACTTCTAAACAGTTCGGCGAATGACGGAGGCGTCGCCTCAGGAAGGGTCGATCGGACTCGACGGAAGGGCAGCTGAGAGAAGACAAACAAAATCGCCCTCGCAATGACGAGCGCGACGGCAAACACAAGATAGAAGATGAACTCTACAACCGGTTCAAGCGGTCGAAGCACCGCCAGCACAATGGGTCGGAACTCGACGCCCACGACGCCGGAGATGGAGAGGGCCAGCGACAGAATCACTCCCACGACCCCAATGAGTAACAGAATCCAGTGCCGGTTTGTCGCCAGGGCCTGCTCCTCATCTGCCTGCGTCTCCTGCCAGATGCTGATCAGCCGCGCGACCGCGAGGGACGTCAGCCCGAGAGAAAAGAAGACCAGCAGGTAGACGGGTGCGGTCAGGATGAGCCCCCCGGTGCGCCCGTACAAGGCATACAGCAGCACAAAGAATATGCTCCAGGCCACACCGCGGCGGTACTGGCGGTCGATCTCAAAGTGATTGAACTCGCGCTCCCCGAGTACAATGCCCCGCCACCACAACAGCGCGACAAGGAGCGCCCCCAGGACGGGCGGCGCGAACGCTGGAAGCGCATCGTGTGCCGCGCGAAGCAGCGACCCGATCCAGCGCAGGTCCCAGGCCGCCACCAGAGGGTAATACGTGCGTTTGACCGCCAGGAGTCCGGCGCCCAGACCTACGACCGCCACAACGGCCCGCGCGGTGGGGATCGGCCAAGACCGTGCTAGCGCCCAACGTACCGTGATGAACCCCGCCAGCAAGAGGCCAAACGTGATCCACGGTCCAAGCAGCGCCCCGGCTGCGCCGCCGTAGAACGCGCCGCTGAGCAGCAGCAGCCAGGGATACAGCCAGCAGAACTCGAGGAACACGCTGACGAGGGGCAGCGCCGACTTGATTGCGCTATAGGGGGGACGCGTGCTCATGTCGCGCGCTCCGTCAGGTCGATCTCCTCGAGCGCATGCCAGGCTCGGGTGGTCGCGACGCGATAATTCTGAACGCCGGCAACTTCCTCGGCCTCTTCCCCGACCAGTACGAGCACGACCGTATGTCCGCCGTCGCGCAGCCGAAGGATGCCCGCGTGGAGCGGCTCGTCCGTGACGGCGGTGATAACCACCGCCGTCGTCCCCCAGGGCAGATCGCGGGCCTCGAGTTGCATGAGGTCCCCGATGGGCATCACCGGCGTTGGAAAGACCTTTGCGAGGGACTCGAGCATGCCCGCGAGATGCTCGCTGCCAGTCGCGGGAAGCAGCCGGACCCATCGCAGTCCCTGTGGCAGATATCCGTTGGCGTAGAGGCCGGTCAGGTAACCGGCTTCAATCGCCCAATTTGTCACCGACGCTGCTGTCAGAATGACCATCTCTAACACCGACCGGACAAACCCGCGGTACTCCGCGTAACGGCCGAGCGTGTCCATATTAAGGAAGACGGCGATGCGGTGGCTTGTCGTCGGCTCGTACTGCTTGGAGCGCAGCGACTGCGTACGTGCCGTCGCTTTCCAGTGAATGCGGCGGAGTGGGTCACCGGGCAGGTAGTCGCGGGCGCCGACGATACGAGTGGGATCTTCGAATGTAAGGCGGTGGGAGCGGGCATCGCCAATCGGATGTAAGGCGGGCAGGCCCAGCACCGATAACGGCACGACACGGGGATAGACGAGGAGATGATCCACGCGGTCGATGTCGGATCCGCGAATGGTCACCCCGAACACGTCGCCCGAACGCAGCCGGGCGGGGCCGAGAGCAAAATACCCGCGAGCAGTGCAGCGCATCGTCACGTGACGGCGAACCCGCTCGTACCATCTAAGGCTGAAGAGATGCACGAGATGATGTCGGCGCTGGCGGAGACTGGGGATCACGCGGCCGCGTAACGGCACGAGCTCCTGTGGGAGCTCATCCATTACCTCGAGCCACGCCAGAGGCAGCAGCTTGCGATTGGTAACTTCGAGTGTGAATGTGATGGTCTCTCCGTAAAACGCACGCCGCGGGGTGAAGATGCGCCGGTACTCGACTTTCCACAGGCAATACCGGTCCCACAGATAAGACGCACCGGCGCTGAAGAGGACAATGGCGCCGAGCACAAACCCGAGCGGGCGGCGCGTGATGAGGCCGAGGAGCACCAGAACCCAGCCGACAATCAGCCAGCCCTGCGAGTACATTACTTAACCCGGCACCAAGCTAAATTCCCCCGGCCTCGGCCTCGCTCGGCCTCTGTGCGCCGCCGGCCTGCTCCGCAGGCTACACAGGTGGGCGCCACCTTCTAGCGCACTTTACGCCTTGGTAGATGCTTCTTGCTTCGGGAGCGTCGCGCGCCCTTCGACTCGCGTTGCTCGCTCAGGGCATTCGACTCGGCGGGGCCGGAGGCCATGAGCGAGCCCGCGTGCGGGCGAGTCGAATGGGAGCGCGATGTAGTGGAGATCGGCTCGACGGATTGGGTCTTTAGCCACTTTCGGATGTGCGATCTGGCTCGGCTGTATCGGGAGATCAGGTTGAGGGCGACGATGTCGGAGACGACGCCGGTGTGATCTCGGAGCGCGCGCATCACGCCCTTGAACGACTCCCGAAATTCTTCCACGACATCGTCCAGCGGGCGCCGTCGAAGCCGCCGGAATGTCTCTG
>JAHZOA010000164.1 GCA_020028455.1 Armatimonadota bacterium
GCGTGAGGTGCTGCGCACTATCATGCCTCGACTCCTCGGAACCGGGGCGTCGGCGGAGTACGAAATCGTCGTCTTTGGTCTGCTCCTCGCGCTGGTCGTGGTGCTGGCGCCCGGGGGCATTTGGCATTGGCTCGCGGCAGTCCTCCGGGTGGATGCTGGAGAGAGCCTTTCAGCCGTTTCCCCGCTCCCCGAACCCCTCTCCCCTCCGGGGAGAAGGGTGGGTGAATCAGGAGCGACTCTGCTCAGAGTCGAAAAGTTGCAGAAGCGCTTCGGCGGCATTCTCGCAGTTCGTGGTTTGTCCTTTGAGGTCAAGCAGGGAGAAATCTACGCGATCATCGGCCCGAATGGGGCCGGCAAGACCACAGCCTTCAATCTAATATCAGGCGTGCTGCGCCCGACGAGCGGCGAGATTGTCCTGAGAGATCGGATCATTACACATCTGCACCCCTATGACATTGCCGGACTCGGCGTTGCGCGCACCTTTCAGACCCCGCAGGTGTTCAGCGACTTTACTGTGCTGAACAACGTTATGATGGGCCTTCATCGGAGTCTTCGCACCGGGTTCCTGGGGGCGATGTTTGGATTAGGGCGGCGTGAAGACGCACGTGCCGCCTCCGAGGCGGCGGGTTATCTCGAGCGTGTGGGGATGTTGGATCGCGCCATGGACAGGGCCGGCGCTTTGCCGTTCGGCGCGCAGCGGTTATTAGAACTCAGCCGCGCATTGGCGACACAGCCGGCATTGCTGCTGCTCGACGAGCCGGCATCGGGATTGTCGACGACCGAACGGCGGGAACTCGTCCACCTTATCCGGCAGATCCGAGAGAGCGGCGTCACCGTGTTGCTCGTGGAACACGATGTCTCGCTTGTCATGGGTCTTGCCGACCGCGTGTTGGTCCTGAACTACGGAGAACAAATCGCGGAAGGCACACCGGCCCTGGTTCGAGCGGATCCGCGTGTCATCGGTGCCTATCTCGGTGATGACGAGGTCGCCTCATGACCGTTCTGCTTCAGGTCGAGCACCTCGCGGCATCATACGGCCCGGTGCAGGCCGTCCGTGATGTCTCGCTGACCGTCGCCGACAACGAGGTGGTCGCAATCATCGGACCGAACGGCGCCGGCAAAACCACGCTCCTCTCCGCCTTGGCGGGCCTGGTGGCCGCAGCGGGCACGATCACGTTTGCCGGCAGGCACATCGACGGAATCGCTCCAGAGAACGTGGTGCGTCTCGGAATGAGCCTGGTACCCGAACGCCGGCAGCTCTTTGGATCGATGAGCGTTCGCGACAACCTTCTGTTGGGCGCCTATCATCGGTTCGGATCAGAGACAGGAGATGCGATCGAGCATGACATCCACGCGGTGTTGGAACTCTTCGGGGTGTTGAACGGCCGCGCCGGGCATCGCGCGGGGACGCTGTCGGGCGGGATGCAACAAATGCTGGCAATCGGCCGGGGCTTGATGGCCAGGCCCCGGCTGCTGCTGATGGATGAACCCCTGCTTGGTCTGGCCCCGCTGGTGATCAAGGAGATCATGCGGACGTTGCGAGAGCTGCGTTCTCGCGGACAGAGCATCCTGATCGTGGAACAGAACGCGAAGGCGGCACTGGCCATCGCGGACCGCGCATACGTTATGGAAGGCGGACGTGTCGTCCTTGCCGGAAAGGCCGCTGAACTTGCCGAAGACCCTAGGGTGAAAGCCGCGTATCTGGGCGGCCACCTGGAGGAACGTTGAAAGTTGAAGGTTAAAGGTTGAAGGTAAAAGCCACGCTTCGTTTTACCTTCAACATTCAACCTTCAACCTTGTAAGGAGGTGCGTCCATGTTTCGCGCGTTGACCGTGCTCGCGGTGATTGGGCTGCTGGTGCTGCCGACCGCGGCGCAACAGCCGACCGTGAAGGTCGGGTTCGTGGTCGACATCACAGGCCCCGCGTCGTCGCTCGGCGTACCCGAGCGCAACACGGTGCTGATGTATCAGGACGATTTCGCCACCACGCAAAGTCCCGCAGGACCAGTCCGGATTCAGTACCTTGTGACGGATGGAGAGAGTGATCCCACGAAAGCCGTCATCGCGGCGAAGCGATTGATCGAAGAGGACCGGGTCGTCGCCGTCGTCTGCTGCACGACCAGTCCGGCCAGCCTGGCCATTATTCAAACGGTGCAGGCCGCGCGGACCGTCAACCTCTCGCTGGCGGCCGCGGTCACCATCATCGAGCCGGTCGAGGAACGGCGGTGGGTGTTCAAGACCCCGCAGACCGACCGTCTGATGATCGACGTGCTCACGGACCACATGCGCCAGCGCGGTATCCGCCGCGTCGCCTGGCTGGGCTTCGACGATGCATTCGGCCAGGGGGGGTTGGTGGAGTTCGAGAAGTTTGCGCCGCAGAAGGGCATCGAGATCGTGGCGAGAGAATCGTTCGCCCGCACGACGACCGATGTGAGCACGCAGATCACACGGGCGATGGGACGCAACCCACAGGCATTTCTGATTTGGGCCATTCCGCCAGGGGCCAACGTGTCTCAGCGGAACATTCGGGACCTCGGCATCAACCTGCCCGTCTACCAGAGCCACGGTGTGGCGAACAAGACGTTCCTGGATCTCGGAGGGCCCAGCGTCGAGGGCACGCTGCTGCCCGCAGGCAAGCTGTTGATCGCCGAACTCCTCCCGGAAGCGGACAAGCAGAAGCGTGCGTTGCTCAGCTATCTGGAGCGCTACGAGGGACGGTATGGGAAGGGAACGCGCAACACATTCGGCGGACATGCGCTGGATGCGATGCTGATCCTGCAGCCTGCCATCGAGCGCACGCTACGCCAGGGTATCCGTCCGGAAAACATCGGCGGGTTCCGGTCCGTGCTGCGTGATCAGATCGAGCGAGGCACGAAAGAACTGGTGGGCATCACGGGAATCTTCACGTTCACACCCAAGGACCACCTGGGCCTGGACCGCCGCGCGGCGGTTATGATTGAGATTCGGAACAACAACTGGGCCCCTGCTCGATAGGTGAGGGGCTAAAGCTTTCGTCGGTCCTCTACCCTCTTAAGCTTCCCTCCTTCACTCCGCGGGAGTGATCCGGGACGTGCAAGCGTCACTTTTGCGGTGAGGCTCAGCACTCCGTGGAGTTTCTGCCTGCATCGATCGGCAAGTGCTTCGCGTCCGGCGGCATCC
The DNA here is from genome assembly GCA_020028455.1 of Armatimonadota bacterium. GTDB lineage: Bacteria > Sysuimicrobiota > Sysuimicrobiia > Sysuimicrobiales > Kaftiobacteriaceae > JACPRY01. Next base: position 3,159 of record JAHZOA010000164.1, read on the forward strand.
CCGGCAAAGTCTTCATTCACCTCGATCTTCACCTCGAGGTCATCGAGTATTTTCTCTCTCGTCACGACCAGTTGATAATGCGGCGATAGTTCGGGAAGTCCAACGAGCGCTGCTTCGACCTGCGATGGGTACACGTTGATCCCCCGGATGATGAGCATGTCGTCGGTGCGGCCCATTACGCGCGACATGCGCACGAACGTGCGCCCGCATCGGCAGGGGGCCGCATCGAGCGCGGCGAGGTCGCCGGTGCGGTAGCGGATCACGGGGAGGGCTTCCTTCGTCAACGTGGTGAAGACGAGCTCTCCCATCTGCCCCGGCTGCAGCGGATCACCCGTGCCCGGATCGACGACCTCAACCAGGAAGTGGTCTTCGAAAACATGCGCACCGTTCTTCTCTTCCACGCACTCATTGCTGACCCCGGGGCCGATGACCTCGCTCAATCCGTAGATGTTGACCGCGGTGATCCCGAGTTTTTCCTCAATCTCATCCCGCATTGCTTCGGTCCACGGCTCCGCGCCCAGTATTCCATACCGCAGTTTCAAGGAGCCGCGTCGCATCCCCCGCGCCGCCATCGCGTCGGCCAGGGTGAGGGCATAGGAGGGTGTGCACGCAATAATCTTCGCCCCGAAGTCCTGCAAGAGCATGATCTGGCGTTCCGTGTTCCCGCCTGACACTGGAACGACGACGAGGCCCAGCAACTCAGCGCCGTAGTGCATTCCTAGTCCGCCCGTGAACAGGCCGTAGCCGTACGCGTTCTGGAACACATCGCCGGTCTGAGCACCGCTGGCCGCCAGACAGCGCGCGCAGACCTCCGCCCAAACCCGGATGTCGTTCGCCGTGTACCCGACGAC
>JAHZOA010000165.1 GCA_020028455.1 Armatimonadota bacterium
GTGGCGCCATGCTCGACAGCGAGCGCGGCGAGATGCGCGTCTGCGACGCGAGGGCCGCGGGCCTGAGTCGCGAGGAGCAACTGCCTGAGGATCTCCCAGTGTTGTTCGCCCGGTTCGACGATCACGACCGTGGGGTGCGCAAGCCAGTCAGATACGATCGTCACCGCATCTTCGATCCCAAGCGGGGAGGGGAAGGCGCGAGGGTTGGTTCCGATGCGTAAGAACGCGAGGATCGTCACCCACGGCAGGCCGACGGGGACCGGTGCCGCCAGTGTACGCTCCAGCCAGGCCCGGGCCAGCTCGTGCTGCTCAAAAGACGCGTTGTAGGCGTAGAGGAGAAGGTTGGCGTCGAGGATGATCACCGCTGCAGCGGTCCTTCTACATGCTCCATCAGCTCGGCGATCCTGTCGTAGTCCAGGCCGGAACGCACGCCCAGCTGACGGGCGCGGACTGTGAACGGCGGCACCGCCCGTGGCTTCCGGCGCAGGTGCAGTGCGGCCCGAAGCAGTTCGTTGACCACCGCTTTGAAGGGCTTGCCCGACCGGCGGGCTTCGGCTTTCACGTCGGCAGCAACATCCTCATCTAGAGTCAGTGTCGTTCGCACATCATGATGTTATGTGTTAGACATCATGATGTCAAGCCTTCCTTGCCCAGACTATTGGGCCAAGAGCCGACCAAGCCCTCCACCCCGGTGCCTGGCACTGCGGATTGAAGCACACGCGCGGCCGGAAGGCGATGACTCAATTAGGTCAAAGAGGTCCTGAAGTTAGGCGACGTCGCCGCAGCTGGGGCAATTTTCAGAGTTGCCTATGCATCTGCCGATAGTCCAGATCTCTGAAGAAACGTTGCGGGATCGACGATTTGGATACCCCGCCACGGGCTTTGTGGGAAGTGCCGCGTGTTGCCCGTGATTAGATAGGCAGCCTCACCCTCGACGGCGGCTGCTGTGAAGATATCATCGTCCGGATCCACACAGACGCGCTCCAAGTCCTCCGGATCCACGTGTGCGACGTGCGTTCCCGGCAGGCGCAGGTATGTAAGGACGGCCATAACATCGCGCACCGACAGCGCGAGTTCAGGACGGCGGAGCACGTGCTCAAGCTCGTCGAGCGTCGCCGGACTGACGACGGGGATAATCAGGCCTCGGAGAACCAGATCAACGATCCGTGCGGGCGGCCCCGTTGTTGACAGCAGACCGGCCACCCAGACATTCGTGTCGACTACCGCACGGATCAACGCCGGCGGGATCGTGCCCGGCGCGTCCTGCGGATGAGTCCGGTGATATCCTCAGGCGTGAGTCGGTCCAGGCTCCGACGCGCTGACGCGCCGCGCAGGCGTTCCGCTGCTAGCTGCGCCCGGGTGCGTTGGGCGGCCACGCGGAACGAGTCGATCGTCTCGGCATCGGCAGCGACCAGCAATCCGACCGGACGACCATTGCGGAGAATAACTACTTCCCCGGTCCGCCGCACCCGATCAAAGACCCTGGCAGCGTTCTGTCGGAATTCCCCGACGTTTGCAAACTCCATGGTGTCACCTGAGTATGTAGGATAAATCTCCTATAATTTTCCTACATCTTTTGTGGTCTGTCAAGCCAAGGTGTGCCGCAGCACTTGACGCATTGTCGAACTTCGAAATCTCTTCGAAGCTTGTCAAGTGTTTTGTTGCGCCAGGCCTGACCCAGACAAGTCAAATTGGAATGACCTTCGTTGATACTCCCGAACTCGGTCCGGACCGAGTTCAAGCGGGCCATAGACACTTGGGAACTAAGGGCAAGACGCCAAGACGTGGGGAGGGCGATTGATGCGTTGGCACGAACCACGCGCCGTGGACAGCGTCAGTGCTATCCTGGACCGCCTCGCCGGAGGATTGATCGTGTCCTGCCAGGCGCGGGCCGGCCATCCCTTTCATGATTCGCGGGTCATTGCGGCAATGGCCAAAGCGGCCGAAGCTGGGGGCGCGGTGGGAGTGCGCATCAACGGCGAGACCGACATCAGTGCTGTACGCCAGGTCGTCATCACCCCGATCATCGGGCTGCACAAAGTATGGATGCCGGAAAGTCCTGTGTACATCACGCCGACGTTCGAGGACGCCTCGGTCATCGCCGAGGCGGGGGCAGATATCATCGCGCTCGACGCCACGGCACGTCCCCGGCCGGGCGGCCAAAAATTAAAAGATCTGATCGCTCACATTCGAGACAAGCTCGACCGCCCAGTGCTGGCCGATGTGGCGACTGTTGAGGAAGGGCAACACGCAGCCGCGCTGGGCGCCGATATGGTGGCGACAACGCTGTCGGGGTACACCGGGACAACGCCTCCGCCGGAGGGACCAGATCTTGAACTGGTCCGTCAACTGTCGCGGGCGTTGTCCGTACCGGTGCTGGCGGAGGGGCGCTACAGTACGCCTGAGCAGGTGCGCGAGGCATTTCGCGCCGGCGCGTTTGCCGTCGTTGTCGGTCGCGCGATCACCGACCCGTTGGTGCTCACCCAGACCTTCGTGAAGGCGACGAAAGCGTATCGGTCGTGAAGCGATTCGTAGTTGCGGGCGTCGACGGCGGCGCCTCATCCACGACGTGTGTCATTGCTGACAGCACGGGGCGAACACTGGGAGTCGGCCAGGGCGGTCCGGTCGATCATCTTTTTCTGCCCGCTGGTCGCGCCAGGACCCGGAAATCGCTTGGTGAGGCGATCTCGGCGGCAAGACGCGCCGCGCGGGTGCGAGGGCCGATGCGCGCCGTGGTTGCGGGCTTGACCGGTCTCGAACCTGGTTCGCCCGAATCGCGCGTGGCAACAAGCCTTATCCGTAAGCTCATCCGCGCCGGCATCGTCCGTGCGACGTGGGATGCCGAGATCGCTCTCGCGGGGGCTACAGGAAACGAACCAGGAATCGTAGTCATCGCCGGGACAGGATCGGTGGCGTTGGGGCGAGACGCCGAGGGCCGGACAGCAAGAGCGGGCGGGTATGGTTACCTCATTGATGATGCCGGTGGAGGCGTGAGCATCGGACAGTCGGCGGTGAGGTCAGCGCTGCGGAGTCATGAGGGTGAGGCGGCGTCCACGCAGCTCGCACAAATGCTGACCGCGGAGTTCGGAGAGTGGCCGCAGATGCGGCGGCGGGTGTATGGCGAGGACGGCGGTCGGGCGCTGCTGGCGTCGCTCGTGCCGGTGGTTGCAAAGGCGGCGCGGCAAGGCGATGCTGTGGCAGTGCACATTCTGGAAGACGCCGGGCGTTCTCTGGCACGACTGGTGATAGCCGTCGCAACAAGATTAGGCTTGGTGAAGAAGCCGTTTGATCTGTTTCCCTTGGGAGGAGTGTTTACTATCGGCAGGCCAGTGATGGAACCGCTTCAGTCGACGGTGCTTTCTCGCGCACCGCGATGCCGGATCCGGCAGCCTAAACATCCAGCGGTGATGGGTGCAGTGTTCATGGCGCTGGAAGCGGCGAAGCAATTCCGCTAGTCATTGCGAGCGGAGCGAAGCAATCTCATATCGTCATGAGGTCGCCACGGCCCTCCGGGCCTCGCGATGACTTCGTCAGTTCGGCCCCTGGCCTCGCAATGACTTAGTCAACGCCGAGTCGCGTCTCCCGCACCAGCTGATCGACGACGTCTCTCAGGTCGCCGGTCCGCCGATACGTGGCCAGCTGGCGGTCGGCGCTTGAGCCCGTCTCCAGGATCGTGTAGGCGTATTCCACTTCCTTGCGGCTGCCGAGCTCGTCGACGATGTCGCCAATAAACCACTCGATCAACTCGCGGATGAGGTCGCGGGCCGGGAAATCCTGTTGCTTGCCGAAATCGATGAGCTTACCGTCCAGCCCGTATCGCACCGCGCGCCACTTGTTCTCCTCGATCAGCTCGGCCGGATAGACCCGGAAGGTCATGTTATCGCGGCGCAGTTTCCAGAGTTTGGCCACAATCGCCTGGAGGATCGCGGCCACGCATATCGCTTCATCGATCGTCGTGCAGACGTCGCAGATCCGAAACTCGAGCGTCGGGT
>JAHZOA010000057.1 GCA_020028455.1 Armatimonadota bacterium
ACGACCGCGCACTTCCACGACATCCACATCGCCAGCGCGCGCACTTCATTGAGTGTCACGTCCGGATGGTAGCGGATGCCGCCCTTCGTCGGCCCGAGCACGGTGCTGTGATGGACGCGGTAGCCGGTGAAGACACGCACCGAGCCATCGTCCATCTTGACGGGGAAGTTCACGGTCAGTTCGCGCTTCGGATAGGCGAGGAACTCGCGGATGCCGCGCTTGAGCGGCAGATGGTCGGCGGCGATGTTGAACTGCCGCAGCGCCATCTCCCACGGATCCTGGCGTGGAGTTACAACGAGTGCTTTTGCTGTCATCGGACGCCTCCTTGGGTCATCGCGCGAGTGCTGACACCGGCACCAATTCTATGCCCAGCCTGTCAAATTCAGGCAACATTTGCGCGAGGATTTTTGGCGTCAGCCGGGTCGCGTGACCAATCCCGACCGCCGATCCGCGTCGGCGCGCGATGGACATCAGCGAGCGCAGTTGTGCGCGAATCGCCGGGGGCTCATTCTCGTTGTCGAGGAAGACATGGCGGCGCGCCGTAGGAATGCCCATCTCATCGGCCATTGATCCTGCGACCGACCTGGTCGACGTCATGCTGTCTACGAATATCAACCCATGGTCCTTCACAACCCGCAATACTGATCGCATCACTCGCGTGTCTGCCGTTCCGCGCGAGCCCATGTGGTTGTTGACACCACTCGCGCCGGGCACGGCGGCCAGATCGGCGCTCACCACAGCGGCGATCTCTTCGTCGGTCATGTTGGTCGAGATGGCGCCGGGTCCGAGGCGCCTGCCGCTGTTATCGGCTTCGAGAGGAAGGTGCAGAAACACTTCGACGTTGCCTGCCCGCGCCCTAAGGGCGACTTCCTTTGAATAGCGCAACCCCGGCAGCACGGCAACCGTGACCGGCCGGCCGATCGCCATGATATCGGCGAGATCCTGGAGGCTTCCCCCGGCGTCGTCGAAGATCACCGCGACCTGAGCCGAAGGCCGCACAGGATTGGGAATCGTTCGACTTCCTTCACGGGTCGCTTGAGCGCCTCCTCCGGGTGTGGAGGGAGGGGCGGTCCTCGGCGCGGGTGTTGGGGGATACAGGTGAGGCGTTTCACGGAGAGTATTCCTGGCAGGAGTCTCGGGCGATGGAGCCGTTCGCCGGGAGATCAACAACCCTGCGCCGAGTCCCCCGCCGGCAATGACGACGGCCAGCAGCAGACCTAACCACGGAAGACGGAGGCGGCGTCTGGCCATCGTGCGCGGCCGGAGACGCTACGCCGCGGGGCGAATGATTGAGCTTCTCATCTTTGCCTTGAGGATAGACATCGCTTTCGCCAGTTGCTCCGCGCGCATCCGGTTCACCCGGCGGTCAATCTCGTCCTCAGGTTGACCCTTCAGGCGCTGGCGAAGCGCTTCCTCACTCTCTCCAACCACTGTATCTGGCAACAACCCTTTCTTGTGAATGTCCCGCCCGTTGGGCGTGAGGTACTTGGCAGTCGTAATCGCGGCTCCGGATCCCAGTGGGAGTTCGATCACGGTTTGGATCACGCCCTTGCCAAATGTCTTCGTTCCAACGAGGGTGGCCGCGCTGGAGTCCTGCAGGGCACCGGCCAGGATCTCTGACGCGCTGGCCGAGAATTCGTTCACCAGAACCACGACTGGGATCGTGATCTTCGGCCTCGCCGTAGCCCGCTCTGTTTGCCGCCGGTCAGTCCGGTTCACGGTGTGCACCAGCGGTCGACCGGCGGGGATGAACCGGTTCGCAATCTCCAGAGACACGTCGAGCAGGCCGCCCCCATTGTTGCGCAGGTCCAGGACCAGCGCGCGTCCACCTGCCCGCTGGACGTCGGCCACCAGCCGGTCGAAGGCCCTGACGCTGTTGTCGCTGAACGTGACGAGCCTCACGTATCCGATATGCGACTCGCGCAACTCTTCACGGGCGCCGGCATCAAGGTTGTCCAGCCCCTCTGCGGCGCGGATCTCGATCCGATCGCGGACGATCCCGACCTCAGAACGACGTCCAGCGCGCTCGATCGTGAGGCGTACGGTCGTCCCTCTTGGGCCGCGGATTCGGAAGACGGCTTCCTGCAAGGCCATGCCGTCCGTAGACGCTCCGTCGATCTGCCTGATACGGTCGCCCGCGCGCAAGCCCGCGCGCGCAGCCGGTGTGCCGGGAATGGGCTGCACGACAATGAGATTGTTGTCTTTCAGATCGATGAAAATGCCGATGCCGAAGAAGAAGCCCTGGGCATCCTGCTTGAACTCTTTATACGCGCGCGGCTCCATGAATCGCGTATATGGATCCCCAAGTGCTTCCAGCATCCCGCTGGCGGCCCCAAAAAACAGGCGGTCGGTGTCGGAGGACGAGCCGCACCGTTCAGCAATGCGGTCCATCAATTCAATGAATCGTTTCCGTCCGCTGTCTGACTGCGCGGTCTGCGCGTCTACCGCCTTGACGCAGGCCGGTCCAGCGGCTTTAAGCGCGCCCTTGCCCGCGCCCTGGTAGAGCGTGTCGCCGTTGACGGTGCGGTCGATATAGACCGACTGAACGTTCCTGACGATGGCGTCCAGGAGATCCAGCCCCTGGTTGCGTGTGACGGCGCCGACCGCGCCATCGGGCGACGTACTCCGCCAGACGATGAATCCCGCGGCCAGTACAATGGCCAGCAGCAACACGCCCAGCGTTCGATTTGCAAAGCGGTTTCGACTCAAGATGTTCATTGCACTGAGTTATTCTACCCAAATGACGGAACTGCGTCGATAGGAGTTTGGGAGCGCTAGCGCCGGGCGGGATCGATGGGCCGGCCGTGGATGCGGATCTCAAAATGCACGTGGGGGCCCGTGCTGTAACCGGTGCTGCCCACGCGCCCGATCTGCTGTCCCCGCCGGATGGACGCACTCTCGCTGACCAGAGTTTGCGAAAGATGCGCGTAGAGCGTAGACACCCCGTCGCCGTGATCAAGCACGACAATCTTGCCGTAGCCCCCGAACCAACCTGCATAGATCACACGGCCATCGGCGGCGGCAATGACCGGAGACCGATATGGTGCCGCGATATCCTGACCGGTGTGCATGCGGCGGATTCTGAAAATTGGATGCCGCCGCATCCCGAAAGGAGACGTAAAGATCCCGCGCGCCGGCCAGAGGAACCGTCCCAGCGCGCGTACGTACCCGGTGCGGGTTGGGATGGCGCCCTGAGTGCGCCGGATCAGTGCTTCGAGGTCGCGTGAATTGACCTCGAGTTCCCTGACCATCTGCTCATAGGACGCCCGCTCGTCCTGAAGCCTGGCCAGCACCGACCGCTTCTGCCGCTCTTTGGCGACGATCTCGCTGCGGCGGGCCTGCGTCTGTGCGGTCAAGGAGGCCAGCTGCGCCTGTTCGGTCAACAGGTGGGCGCGCATGCGCTGATACCGGGCCGAATCCTCACGATACGCGGCGATGACCTGCCCGTCCGCGCGAACGATCGTTGAGATGAACTGCCACCGGGTGATGAGCTCACTGAAATCGTCGGCGCCGAGCAGCACGTCGACGTATCCGGTCTGGCCGTATTTGTACACATCCAGCAACCGGCGGCCCGCTATGGTGCGCTGCTGGGCGAGATTCCGCTCGCTGACCGCGAGCTGCGTGGTGGCCGCCTGAGCCCTGATCTGTGCGCGGCCCATCTCGACGGACAGGACCTCGAGTCGCCGTTCCGACTGTTCACGCGTGCGGTCGATACCTTCCAGCTCGCCCAGCACGCGGCGCTCCTGCCGTCTGACCTGGCGAAGCCGCTGTCGCTGGCGCGTGAGCTGCGCGAGGACCTGCCGCAACTCCTGCTGCTTGCGCGGAACCGTCGCGGGTGAAGCGGATCTGGTGATCTCTGGAGCCGCAAATGTTGGAGCGGCAAGCGCCGCGACGATGAGGGCTGTGACCAGCATCGGCATACGCTTCATGTCGAGAGGAACCGGCGCACCGCCACGAAACTGCCGGCGGCACCGAGTGCCACGCCGCATCCGATCATCGCGATGAGAAGTGGAGCCGCCAAGTCTATCGCCGGCACCATGGGGAGGAACGGCAGCCCCGTCCGAAGGCGCGCGGCGGCAAGCGCATACAGAAGAAGCAACACCGTTCCCGCAGCCACCGCGGCGACTAACCCTTGCAGCATGCCTTCAATCAGAAATGGCCAGCGGATGAACCATCGTGTCGCGCCGACCAATTCCATAATCTCGATCTCGCGCCAGCGCGCGATCACGGTAAGCCGCAGCGTATTCGTGACGACGATGACCGCGACCGCCGAGAGCGCGACCGTCAGCAGCAGTGCCATGAGGCGCATCACCCGCGTCACCGCAACGAGCCGGTCGACGACCTGCGCGGCGTAAGTGACGTCCTCGACTCCCGGCTGTCCTTGAAGCGCGCCGGCCACGGCCCCGGTGAGACGAGCGTCCCGGACACGCACGTCAAACGAGTCGGGCAGCGGGTTGTGCTTGGCGAGGTCGGCGAATGCGGGCGACGCTCCCAGCCGGCGCTCCAGGCGCGCCAGCGCTTCAGCGCGGCTGACAAAGTGCACTGCCGCGACACCGGTGATTTCCGCAATTGCAGTCTGGGTGCGGGTCACCTCTGCCGGGCGCATCCCATCTCGAAGAAATGCAACAATCTCGACCTGGGTATTGAGCGTAGCCGCCAGATGACTCAGGTTGAGCCCACCCGCGATGGCAAAGCCGACCGTGAGAAGCGCAACGGTGACCGTCGTCACGGCGGCGACGGTCATCAGGCCGTTGCGGCGAAAACTCGCTTCGCCCTCGCGCAGAAATTGGCGGAAGGCGCTAGACCGGGACAGCATACAGTCCTTGACGCTGATCCCGCGCCACGCGTCCGTCCGCAAGCTGTACGACCCGCTGTCGCAGGACATCGACAATGGCCTTGTTGTGGGTCGTCACGATCACCGTCGTGCCGCGCAGATTGATGCGCGAGAGCAGCTGCATGATCCCCCAGGACGAATCGGGGTCGAGATTTCCGGTGGGCTCGTCTGCCAGGAGCAGCGGTGGATCGTGAACGAGCGCGCGGGCGATGCTGACCCGCTGTTGTTCGCCCCCACTCAACTCGGCGGGCACCGCCTCACGGCGGTGCGCCAATCCTACTCGGTCGAGCGCCTGCAGAGCTCTGGGGATAAGCTCGGAGGTGGGCGTCCCCGTCACGCGAAGGGCAAATGCCACGTTCTCCAGTGCCGTGCGCTGAGGAAGCAGCTTGAAATCCTGAAAGACAACGCCGAGCGTGCGCCGCAGTCCGGCGACCGTGCCGGCGCGAAGCCGCCCGACGTCCCGGCCGTAGACGAGAACCCGTCCGTGGGTAGGCAGTTCGGCGCGGTAGAGTAGCTTCAGCAGCGTAGACTTCCCGCTGCCGGTGGGACCAACGACAAATACAAATTCCCCCCGGTCAATCCGGAGGGAGATGTCGGTCAGCGCCGTGAGGCCGCTTGGATAGATTTTGCTGACGCGCTGAAGTTGGACCATGTGATGCTGCGACGAAGAGTGCGACTGTTGCTGAGTCGTTTATTCTAACAACCGGAGTAAGGTTCGTGATCTCGGCCGGTTCTCCTCCACACGCCGACCTCATCGGTGCCTGGCACCAGGCGGCGAGCATCAGCCGATTTCCAGCGACCAGCCAGCAAGCGCTTCAAGAGCATCGGGGTCGGTCATGTTCAGCCGGATCGGCGTGACCGAGATGTAGCCCAGCGCGAGTGCCCAACTGTCGGTTCCTTCGGCATCTTGTTGCGGGGCCGGCGCGCCTGTCAGCCAGTAGTAGGGACGACCGCGTGGATCGGTCCGCTTGTCGAGCGTGCTGATGTAGCGCTTCTCCCCCTGGCGGGTAATCTTCACACCCTTGATCTGATCCTTCGGAAGGTTCGGGACGTTGACATTGAGGAGGGTGTCCTCGGGCAGCCCGCGCTCTACCACCTGCCGAACGAGCCTCATGGCAAACCCCGCGGCGACTTCAAATATGGTGTCGCGAAACGCTCCCACCGAGACCGCGAGGCTCGGAATCCGGAAAATGGTTCCTTCCATCGCGCCCGACACGGTCCCTGAGTAGGTCAGATCCCGGCCCAGATTCGGCCCGACGTTGATACCGGAGATGACGATATCCGGGCGCCCGGGGAGGAGTCCGAGCACCCCGAGTGCCACACAGTCCGCCGGCGTACCGTTGGTCGCCCATGCTTTCACGTCGCTCTCCGGCAGGATGGTCGGAACCGCCCGGAGAGGCTTGTGCAGCGTGATAGCATGACCGGTTGCGCTGCGCTCATGCTCAGGCGCAACAACGAAGGTTTCGGCCTCCCCCTCGAGCTCGCGAACCAGTGCGTGCAGACCCAAAGAGTTGATCCCGTCGTCGTTGGTGACCAGGATGCGCATTACGAGTCAGCGGTGGAATCGTAGATCCATTTGAGGTAGTCGGGATTCCCTCCGAGGATTGGAAGGACGATGACTTCAGGAACGGTGTAACTATGCAATACCCGGACGCGCGCGGTCAGCTGTTCAACCAAATCCTGCCGGGTCTTCATGACGAGCAGCGCCTCGCCCGCCTCCTCAATCTTTCCCTTCCACCAGTAGGTGGACGCAATGGACGGGATCAGATTGGCGCATGCGGCAAGGCGTTCTTCAACGAGGGCGCGACCTATGCGCGCCGCCTCCTCGGCAGTTGATGCCGTGACGAAAACGACGACGTGATTCACAGAGGCACAAAAACGGTCGTAGGTCGTGGGTCGTAGGTCGTAGGAAAACCCATAACCTCAATCTCACGCCTACGACCTATGACCGACGACCTACGACCTAATCCTGTTCGCGCCACCAGTCGGGCGACACGTCTTTGCCGCGGGCGAACTTTCGCACCATGGGCTTCCCGCCGGCGCGCTCTTTTGCCACGCGGGCGCGGAGCTCGTCGTACTCGCGAAGCTCGGTCAGCACCTTGAGCGTGTTCCATGCCGCTTCTTCCACCTGCTCGCCGTCGTGCAGAATCAGCTGCATGAGCGGCTCGACGACGCGGCGACTGCCCAGCTTGCCCATGACCCGGATCGCCAAACGCTTCACATCGACGTCCTCGTCACTGAGCGAACTGATCAGGGCATCCAGGGAACGGTCGCCCTGAAGCGCAAAAATGGCTCGCAGCGCGAAACGCCGAACCTTGGAGCTAGGACTCTCCACTGCTTCCTTGAGTTGCGCTGTCACCTCATCACGCGGCCGCGCCAGCAGTGCCTCGATCACGTCGCGCGGCAAGGTAATTTCTCGGTCGGCCGCATGACCAGACGGTTCGATGACGCGCCGTTCTTCGAGCCGCGCGATCGTCGTGACGACCGCCTCTTGCATCCGCGCGTCGTCCAGAAACAGGTTCACGAGAGGTTGAACGACGCGCTTGTCACCAATGCGTCCCAGCACGGAAATCGCCGTCACGCGGACATACTGGTTCTCGTCCTTCAGCACGTCGAGCAGCGGGTCGATCGCTTTCGTGCCCATCTCAACCAGGATTCGCATCACCTGGTTACCGATCCGACGGCGGAGATTTCGATCCTTGAACGCTTCGAGCAGCGGACCGACCGCATCGGAGCCGATCCGGATCAGGGCATCCGTTGCCGCGAGCTGCAGGGACCGCTCACGGCGCGCCAGCACACGGATGAGCGGCTCGACGGCCTCTCGATCGCGCATGTCGCGAAGGCCGTTCACTGCCTGGAGGACCACCTGCTCAGACCGATCCCCGAGTGCCGTGCGCAGGGCTTCCATGGCGGCCGGACCGCCGATCCGCCGCAACGCGGTGACCGCGCTCTTACGGACGTACTCGTCCGAATCGGCCAGCGCCTCGGCCAGTGCCTCGGCGGCGCGCTCGTCGCCCAGTTTCCCCAGTTGGTGCGCGGCATCGCTGCGCAGCGTGACATCATTACTTCGCAGCTGCCGAACCCACTGCTGGAGATCGGCATCCTTGGTGGTCTCAGGCATGATTAGTCGCCTCACTTCTATAAACATACCAGCCTTCTCCCCCGTTCCAAAGTAATCCTCTGCTTGAATGTTCGAAGGCCCGTGGCTATACTGAGTCAAATACGCGCCCCTCGCGCGCGATGTATCGGAGGTGACGCACTGCCGGTGGCCGACACGAAACACCGGGCCAATGCGCCCCTCACCCGGCCGCAATTCGCTCACGAGAGCGAGGAAGAATTCGCCAGACTGCTCGACTTCTACGGGATCCGATGGGAATATGAACCCCGAAGCTTCCCGCTGGAGTGGGACGAAACGGGCCGGGTGATCGAAAGCTTCAACCCTGACTTCTATCTTCCCGACGTCGACCTTTACATCGAGCTGACGACGCTCAAGCAGAGTCTGGTCACCAGGAAGAATCGCAAGATCCGTCGTCTCCGCGAATTGTACCCCGATGTCCGCCTGGAGATTTTTTACGGCCGCGATTATCGCAATCTGCTCTTCAAATACGGGCTGGCCAAAGGCTGGGATTCTCCCGCGCCGTACGTGAAGACCCTCGCGCACGACATCGAACGGATCCTGTTTACCGAAGCCCAGATTCAAGACCGCGTACGAGAGCTCGGCGAGCAAATCTCGAGGGACTACACTGGCAAGAGTCCTCTGCTGGTGAGTGTGCTGAAAGGGGCACTGTACTTCATCGCCGACCTGAGCAGGGCGATCAGCATCCCTGTCGCGATGGACTTCATGGCTATCACGTCCTACGGAGGCGAGAAGGCTTCCTCAGGCGCGGTGCGGATCATCAAGGACCTCGACGAGAAGATCACCGGCCGCAACGTCATTCTGGTGGAAGACATCATAGATACTGGGCTGACAGCCAGCTATCTGGTGAAAAACCTGAGCGCGCGCGATCCGGCCAGCGTGCGCATCTGCACGCTCCTGGACAAATCTGTGCGCCGGATCGTGCAAGATCTTCCGATCGACTACCGAGGGTTCGAGGTGCCAGACATCTTCGTCGTGGGATATGGGCTGGACTATCGACAGCTCTATCGGAACCTGCCTTTTATCGGGGTCTTGAAGGAAGAAGCCCTACAGAGAACCTAGCGTCGCTTTTGCGCCAGCTCCAGCCGGAACACGAACCGCACGATTCGCTGCCGGTCCCCGTCGGCAATGGAAATGAATTGACTGCCTGCCAGCCAGCGCGAGCCGCGCAGCGCCTCCCGGACGAACTTCGTCAGGCACTTCGCTTTGATCGGGACCTGCCCATCGGGCACGTTGAGCGCGACGTCGAATTCTGTTCCGTCGAGTATCGGTGGCAGTTCTGAGAACAAAACGCTGATACCGCCTCCGCTGACGTCCTTCGTCACACATTTCATGCGGCGCCCGCCGACTTCAACTTCAGCGTTCAGGCTGGCGTCTCTGCGCACGAAGTCCCGCCGCTGCGTCCGGATCGCCTCACCGGCGACCTCAACGTGCAGCTGCGGATCCGGATCCTGAACCAAATCCGAAACCGTACCTTCCTCCTCGTACAATCCATCCTTGCGAACGAACGTGATCCGCACCTGGCTGCCGCGTGCCGGGTATGCGCCTTCCCGCGACGGCGCGAGCGTAATGACCGCCAGGTGATCGTTGAGTGATTTGATCTCTCCGAGATGCGACTCGCCGGTTGTGACGAGCTCGAGCATGACGCGCTCGCCGACACGAGACCGCAGCACGACTCCGCTTCGTTCAACGGCCACGAGCTTTCCCACCATTCTCACCCCGAGGGGTGCCGGATTGTGGATGTCCGGTGTAGCCGAATCGCCGCTTGCATCGTATGAGCATGATGCCGGCGGCTAACTGCCAGAGCTTGCCTTTTACCCGGCGCCCTCTTTTCCGATTAGCAAGCGTGGTGCCACCGTCTCGCTGGACGACCGAGCCGCATGAGCGCGCGCCGCCACCCGTCGCAGCGGTCCACTTCCAGACCGGAGGTAGAGGTGTGTTCATTTGTGTGCCAGTTGAGGAAGGCACCCTGAGGTGTTCACGGGGTTCCTTTGGGGACTTGCCCGACGCTAGCGGACGTTAGACGTTCGGGATTCTTTTACGGCCAACAGTAGGCAATTTGAAATCGTGCGTGGCCCCATCGCCGGAACTCGGTCCGGACCGAGTTCCGAGGGATCAATGGAGGCTATTTGAAATTGACTAGTTTACGTCAGGAACACCACTTGCGAGCGACGCGAAGCAATCTCGTATTATAATGAGGAAGTTCCGCTGGGGGATCGTCTAGCGGTAGGACGACGGGCTCTGGACCCGTTAGCGGGGGTTCGAATCCTCCTCCCCCAGCCATTCGACTCGCCTGCCTACCGGCAGGCTCGCTCATGGTCTTCGACCAAATGCATGCGAGTCGAATGTCCTGAGCGAACGGAGTAAGTCGAAGGACTTCCGTGTTCGACTCGCCGCCTTCAGCGGCTCGCTCGTGGCCTTCGGCCGACTGCGCAAAAATCGTTCTCAGCTTATCCTAATTTGCCCCGAGGGGGGCAGCGACCCTGGGGGCCCTCTCTCGATGCTATAACGTCGACGCCTCTTCACCCTTCTCCTCGCCGCGATCATTACGTGGAAGGTTGTACCTGCTTCCTGCGCAAAGAAACGAGTGACTGGAGAAGATCATGCTTTGGGAAGAG
>JAHZOA010000166.1 GCA_020028455.1 Armatimonadota bacterium
CGCGCCCTCAGCGGGAGGCTTGGAACTTCCTGCGCCGGTACGTGACGCAGTACGATGCCGCCGTATTTTCGTTGCCGAAGTACGCGCAGCGCCTGCCTCTTCCACAGTTTCTCATTCATCCCAGCATCGATCCGCTCGCCGACAAGAATCGCGAGTTGTCCGATGAGGAGGTCGTGGACGTGCTCGCCCGGCTGGGCGTGCCGCGGGATAAACCCATCCTTGCTCAAGTGTCGCGGTTCGACCGGTTTAAAGACCCGGTCGGCGTGATCGAGGCCTACCGACTTGCTAAGAGATCTGATGACTGCCGCCTCGTGCTTGCCGGAGGTGGCGCGGACGATGATCCTGAAGGCGCTGCGGTCCTGGCCGACGTGCGGGAGGCCGCGCGAGGCGATTCTGACATCCACGTGCTCGTGCTGCCGCCGACCGCCAAGCATGAGATCAACGCCCTGCAGCATGCGGCCGCGATCATCATTCAGAAATCGACCAGGGAAGGCTTCGGCCTGACGGTCACCGAGGGGATGTGGAAGGGCAAACCGGTCATCGGCGGGGCCGCGGGCGGGATCGCCGTTCAGATAGTCGACGGCGTCACTGGTTACACCGTGAACTCAGTCGAAGGCTGCGCCTTCCGCATTAGCTACCTGCTGCGCAATCCAGACGCCGCCCGGCGGGTGGGTCAGAACGCCCGAGAGCATGTGCGGGAAAACTTCCTCATTACGCGAGATCTGTCCGAGCACGTCGCCCTGATCATTTCATTGCTTCGCTGATTCCGGTTCGGCACGGTCCAGGACTTCCTCCACGAATCCGGCTACCTCGCCACCCAGCAGGACATCCAACGCAATCAGATAGACCCAGATGAGAAACACGACCAGTCCGGCCAGCGGGCCATAGACCAGTGGATAGTCGGCCAGCGTACTCAGGTACCAAAGGAACGCCTGGGTCGTCCCTTCGACAAGGAGAAGCCCGGTCAATGTACCGGCCAGCACACTCCTCCACCGCAACCGGCGGTTCGGGAGAAAGCGGTATATGATCATGAGCGCCAGCCCTGTAAACACCACGGGGCCTACGACCGCAAGCGCCGGCGCCGACGGATTCTGAAAGATGAACTCCGCAAGCCGCCCGACGGCTCGTACACGAGAGAACGCGGTCAGCATTGTGCTCGCGATCAGCGAAAGGCTCAGCGCGATCCCGCCGAGCGCGATCAACGCAAGATCGACCAGCTTGCGGTGCCAGAAGGCGCGCACCACCCTCAGGTGCAGCACTTGATTGAGTCCGTGGCGCAGCGCGCCGGCTACTGCGGTGCCGCTCCAGAACAGGGCGAGTACTGCCAGGAATCCCGCAACTTCGCGTGTGTTGAAGACATCCTCGAGCGTTCTGCGCACCAGTTCGAGGGCGTCTCTCGGAAGATACGGAGACAGCGCGGTCAGAACCACGCGCTGGGCTTCTGCCTCGGACGCGAACCGGCTGAGCAGCACGACGAGACCGACGAGCAGCGGGAAAATCGAAAGCAACGCCGCGTAGGCGATCGATGAGGCCAGCGTGAGGATGTCATCTTTTCCGAGGCGCTCGAGGATCGCCGGGGTCCGCACGAGTCCTATCCAAGCGCAACGGCGAGGGTAGTCTCCCACGACTGACGCGGCAGAAGCGCGATCGGCCAGAGCGTCACGCAGGTCAGTCCCTGGAAAATGCGCTCAAACCCCGCTTCGGAGTTCGATACCGTCCATACCGGCATCACCCATACCCGGGCCGCGGAGAACTTCAGGGTCACCGGCCCGGGCCAGCCATCGTCACGGAGCACGACCTGCGTGACTGCTGCGACGTCATGCAGATCTGAGACAGCATAGCGCCGCCCGTCGAGCAGTACTGTGGCAGCGGGATCAAAGATCGCCCAGTTTGTCTCGACTGCGAGAGTCGAGGCAACGGATTCGGCGCCGGCGTTCTCCAAGCGGTAACGTGCCGAAAGACGCGGCCCCTCGATGCCGATCTCTTTGTTTATGCGCACGAGTCCCACAACTTCTGGGCGGCTGACCTCCTCGCCGCGCCAGAACCCGTTCGCGCTCGCGTTGACGTGGAGGAAGTGCTCCAAGAAACTGGCTTTGCGACCTCGATCGTAGATCAACAACTGATCGAGGCCCCCTTCCTTAACGCGGATTCGCGGTGTGTGAATGGTCTCGACCCCATGCCCGGCGGCCTGGGCCGCCCCCTCGGTGGCGAGGGTGGGGGTGAGGGGTGGCACCCGCAGTTGCTCATGATACGGTTCACGGCGGCGCGCCATCACGTTGGTCAGGTTGATCCGCGCAGGCCGCCAGTCCCACTCCACCACGCCGCCGCCCTCGTCGTGATCGATGAGCACAACCATCTCAGTGTTCGCAATCTCAACCTCCTCCGCGCCGTCTCCATCGAAATCGCCCGCGATCTGTCGCACCGGATCGGTCTCGTCGGCCAGTGCCTCGGCCGCGATGAGGTGGCCAAATGTCGCCTGGCGAATGTGCGGCAGGTAAATGCCACCGAAAACGCCGTGCCAGTATGGGCAGTTGCACTGTCCCTGCCACAACTCGTCGAGCGCCCGCTGCCGAGATGATCCGTCGGGCATCTGCCACACTTTGTCGCTCACGCGCAGCATCCGCTTGTGCATCGTGTTGATCTCGGGATATTTGACCAGGAACTGCCGCCAGAAACCTCCGGACCACTCCATCATCTCGTCGTACGACGCGGCGGGCACGTAGACGCGTCCGGCGGCAGGGCGCTGGAGCGCGTCGCTCGGCGTCACCGTCTGCACCCAGGACTGAGCCTCGAGCGCGCTCAGGAATGACTCGACCCACCCCTGCTCCCAGCAATGCGCATACGTGCCCGGCCAGAGGCCGAACTTCTCCCCATCATCGCCCATCAACAACAGCGCTGCGCCCGACTCCGCGCGGTCGCGAAGATAGGCCATCACATCGCCTACAGGCTGCCAGGGAATCAAGTACCGCAGCCGCCGCAGACTTGGGAAAATGGCCAGCATCTTTCCTTCCTCTTCGGTCAAGAAATGGCCGGTGAGTTGATCTTCAGTCAATCCAGCAGCGATAAAGTGTGCGTCATCGAGGATCGTGTACTGCACGCCTGCTTGCGCCAGGGGCTTTGGAAGCTGCGGCTCCCACACGCGTTCCGCGAGCCACAGTCCTTGTGCACGCGCCCCGAAGCGGCGGAGCAGAAACTCGGTCATTTTCCGGATCTGACCGTGCTTGTCACGGTCCGGGATGATCGTAAGGATTGGCTCGTAGTAACCTCCGGTGAGGAGCTCGACCTGCCCGCGGTCGACGAGGCCTTGCAGCAGCGGGAAGAATTCAGGATGCGCACCCTCGAGCCAGTCCAGGACGGGTCCGCTGTAGTGCAGACCTACGCGGATCGTGGGATGCTGCCCAAGCGCGGAGAGCATCGGAATATAACTCTGCCTGTACGCGGCGTCGAAGACTTCAGGGAAATTGCCGACAGGTTGATGGTTGTGAAAGACGAGCGAGAGGAGCAACGGGCTACAGACGGGCCACGAAGCGGCCGGGGTTGAGGATTCCGGCTGGGTCAAACTGCCGCTTGATCTCCGCCATAATGGACAGGCCCGGCGGAGGAGGGCCCCAAACGTCGACGACCTCCTTCACATGTGGAGGCGCCGCGGCCACGATGGCGTGTCCGCGATTGCTGGTCGCGAGCGCCGAGAGACGGGCGAACCAACCAGCGACGTCGTCGACATCGGAAGCAACCCAAAGCGTCCCCGCGCCCATGTGCGCGACGATCTGGGGTGTGGGAGACCAACCGTCGATCGTCGAAATGGCTCCGCCGATCGCACCCAGAGGGAGCGTCAGTCTGCATAACGGGCCTGACACGATGCTGGTGAAGTCACAGATGGATTTCCATAGCGTTTGATGCTGCGAATCTTCCAACGCCTCGGCCGACATG
>JAHZOA010000167.1 GCA_020028455.1 Armatimonadota bacterium
AACGCCTCATTTCTCAACGGAGCGAGCAGCCCATACCTCGGCATCATCTCGCCGACCGCGGTGCAGAAGTACGGGCAGGACTTCGGCCGTGTGGTGTTTGTTGGGACCGGTCCATTCATGTTGCAGTCGTACCGCACCGACGCCGAAGTGCGCCTGATCCGCAACCCCAACTACACCTGGGGAGCTCCGTCCTTCAATCACCAGGGCCGCGCGTATCTCCAAAGTATCGTGTACCGGATCGTTCCAGAGGAGTCGACCCGGCTGGCGACCCTGGAGACGGGCGAGACGCTGTTCATTGAGGACGTGCCGGTGACCGACTACCAGCGGCTGAAGAGTTCCAGGGACAAAGTGCTCCTGGAGATCCGGCAGGCGGGATCGGGCTGGTCCCTGATGATGAATCAAGGGCGAGCGCCGACGGATGACCTTGCCGTACGCCGCGCCGTGATGCATGCCATAGATAAGGAAGGCCTGGTCAGGACGGTTTGGAACAGCGTGTACAAAGCCGCCTGCAGCCCCCTCACCCCCAACATGCTGGGGTTCGATGCTACGACGTGTACGAAGGTTCCGTATAACCCCGATCAGGCGAGGCGCCTTCTGGACGAGGCCGGGTGGCGGGTGGGGCCAGATGGCATCCGCGTAAAAGGAAGCGAGCGGCTGCGGCTCGAGTTCTATCTGCAGACGACCCCGCAGAAGAACATCGAAATGGCCTCATTCATCCAGGCCAACGCCAAGCAAGTAGGGATCGACGTCAACTTGAACGTCATTGCGCGCGCGGGCTATCTCGACGCGGTGCGGCAGGGCCGGCACAACTTCCAGTTCTGGTGGGATACCGGGACAGACCCGGGACAGATGCTGCGCATTCTCTTCCACTCACGCAACGCCGGCGGTGGCACAAACCGGAACAACTACCGCAATCCGGAGATGGACCGGCTCATCGAGCAGATTGATGCCACGGCGGATCCTACGCGACGCAAAGAGATCATCGCCAGGGCGCAGCAGAAGGCCATCGATGATGCGGTGATGGTGTACCTGGCCGATCCCCCGTCACTCTACGCGCATGACCGGTCTGTATCCGGCGTGTGGGTCGATTGGGGCGGCAACTACCCGTACTTCTTCAATACTCGCGTCCGCGTCCGTCCTGGTGTTCCTGATGCTGCACCTGGTGCCCGGGGACCCGGCTATTATCTTCTTCGGTGACCAGCCGGTGACACCGGAGCGGCTCGAGCTGGTCCGCCGCCAGATGGGACTGCACCGCCCGCTGGTCGTGCAGTATGTGGACTTTGTGCGTGGGATTCCTCGGGGGGACCTCGGCCGCTCCATCCACAACCGCACGCCTGTGCTCGAGGAGCTCCGTCTCCGCGTGGGGTCGTCCGCGGCGCTGGCGCTCGCCGCGTTTGTCGTGGCCGTTGGCTTGGGCCTCAGCCTCGGGCTGATCTCGGCGCTGTGGCGCGGGAAGTGGGCGGACGCGGGCGCGATGCTGATCGCGCTGGGTGGGGTATCGATGCCGATCTTCTGGCTCGCGTCGATGCTTATCTTCGTCTTCTCCCTGAAGCTGGGATGGTTCCCGGCCACGGGTTTCGGCGGATGGGACCGGCTGGTTCTGCCCGCCGTGGCCCTGGGGTTCATCTCGTCAGCAACACTGGCGCGGCTGGTTCGCTCCAGCGTGCTCGAGGTGCTCTTGCAGCCGTTCGTGACCACGGCGCGATCCAAAGGCCTGCGAGAGGCCATCGTGATCCGTCGCCATGTGCTCAAGAACGCGTTCATCGCCGTTATCACCGTCATGGGCCTCCAGTTTGGCACGTTGCTGTCCGGGGCGGTGATCACTGAGACGGTGTTCGCGCGGCCCGGGGTCGGGAAGCTGCTCGTGGACGCAATCTCGAACAAGGACTTTCCGGTTGTCCAGGGCGCGGTACTGTTCATTGCTCTGGTCTACATCATCATTAACCTGCTGGTCGACCTCTCATATGCGTACCTCGATCCCCGCATCCGCTTCGAGTGATGCACCGGCCGTCGTTCGGACCGCGTCGCGCTCCCTGTCGCGCGAGGTGCTCCGGCGGCTGCGGCGCTCGAAGAGCGCGCTGCTGGGCGGCATCATCCTGGCATTGCTCGTGGCCGCGGCGTTCGCGGCGCCGTTACTTACTCCCTATGAGCCGCTCGTGATGAACCCCGTGGACCGTCTCCAGGGGCCCAACGCGCGCCACTGGCTGGGCACCGATGTTTTGGGCCGCGATCTATTCACCCGGATCCTTTTCGGGTCGCGCGTCTCGCTGCAAACCGGCTTGATCTCGGTGACCATCGCGATCCTGATCGGCGTGCCCATGGGGCTGCTCGCGGGGTTCTATGGAGGCATCACCGATCGGTCGATGATGCGCCTTGTTGATCTGATGCTGACGTTTCCCGGTATCCTGTTGGCGCTGGTGCTGATCGCGATCCTGGGGCCTGATTTGTTCAATGCGATGCTCGCCGTCGGCATTTCGGCCTCCCCCACATTTGCCCGCGTGGTCCGCGCCTCGGTGTTGTCGTCGAAGGAGCAGACGTATGTGGAAGCGGCGCGGGCGGTCGGATGCACCAACGCGCGGATCATGTTGCGGCACATCCTGCCCAACACGGTGGCTCCGATCATCGTGTTGGGGACGTTGGGCGTGGCCGGCGCAATCATCGCGGCGGCAGCGCTGAGTTATCTGGGACTGGGTGCCCGGCCGCCCCAGCCGGAGTGGGGGGCCCTGCTGTCCGAAGGGCGCAACTACCTTCGCGTCGCGTGGTGGATGACCACGTTTCCGGGTCTGGCGATCATGACCGCAGTGCTCTCGATCAACCTGCTGGGGGACGGCCTGCGGGACGCGCTCGACCCCCGGCTGCAATCCTGATGCGTCGTGTGGCGGCCGGTGACCGAGGAGGTTGGGGGATGACGGGTCGGAAGCTCAGGGTCGGTGTGATCGGCGCTGGCGCGTGGGCGGCGTTCGCGCACATTCCCGGATGGAAGCGCGATCCGAGGTGTGAGGTCGTGACCGTGTGTGATGTCATCCCGGACCGGGGCGAAGAGGCTGCTGCGCGGTTCGAAATCAAGGAGGCGGCACGCGACTGGCAGGCTGTGGTCTCGCGGGCGGACCTGGACATCATCGATGTGGTCACCCCGTCGTCCACCCACCACGAACTGGCACTGGCCGCCCTCGCCGCGGGCAAGCACGTGCTGTGTGAGAAACCGGTGGCCTACGATTTCCGCGACACGTGGAGTGCGGCAGCGCTGGCGAAGCGCAACGGCCTGCTGACCAAGCTCGGCTTCACGTTTCGCTACACCCCGGGTGTGCAGTACGCCAAGTCGCTCATCGAGGAGGGTTTCGTCGGCGAGCCGTTCTTCTTCAACGGCTACGAGCAGAACTCGCAGTGGCTCGACCCCAACACCCCGCTGCGTCAGGTGGATCATACCGCCGACCAGTCTATGCTGCAGACCTCGTCCCTCGAAGGCTACGGTGCGCCGATCATCGATATCGGCATGTGGTGGACCGGGGCTCAGTATGCCCGCTGCGTGGGCACGATGCGGAACTTCATTCCCGAGCGGGTGGTGCGGGCGACCGGCCGCATGATGCGCATGAACATCGACGATGGTGACATCCATCTCGTGGAATACACGAACGGCGCCCTCGGCTCGATCCAGACCTCATTCGTCACTGTTGGGAACTACCCGGGGGTGGAGGCCCGCATCTACGGCAGCAAGGGAGCGATTATTTGCCGCGCAGTTGAGGAGTTCGGCGTCGCCGAGACCATCAAAGTCGCCACGCCGGACGCCGTGGAGTTCAAGCAAATCGAGATCCCGGCGCGCTTCTACCCTGCGGGTGGGACGCCTCGCGAATCGTGGCGGTCGCTCTTTTACGCCAACCTCATTCGAGACTTCATCGACGAGATCACTGCGGGAGGCGGCCGCAACCAGGGCAACTTCGAGGACGGCGCGCGCGTGCAGGAGGTCATCAACGCGGTTGAACGCTCGCACCACGAACGACGATGGGTTGATCTGCCCCTGCCGCGATAGGGATGCAGACCACACAGGCCCCGGCCCTGGCCTCCGCCCTTGACGCCTTCTTCGACTGGTACTATCGAACGTATCCTGTCAACGCCACCTTTATCGGCGTCCACGACCATGACCACCGGCTGCCGGACTTCTCGCCACGAGGCGCCGCTGAAGCGCTGACCGCCCTCAACGCCATCCGAGCCCGATTTCGCCAGCTGCCGCACGAGCCGCTGGCCGATGCCGAGCGATTGGATCGCAGGCTGGCCGAGGGCGCTCTCGACATCGAGGCGTGGGAATCCGATTCGCGGCACTTCCACCGGGGCAATCCGTGTGTGTATACCGGCGAGGCGATCTTCGGCGTGATAGCCCTCCTGCTGAGGCCGTTCGCGCCGTTGGAGGTGCGGGTTCGGGCCGCGGTTGAGCGAATGATGGCGATCCCAGCGTTCCTGGCGCAAGGCCGGGCGAACGTCCGCCGCGCGCCGGCTGCGTGGACAGAGCGGGCGATCCGGGAATGCGAAGGAGCGCTGGCCCTGTTGGAGCGGGGTGTGGACATCTTTGTGCGTGACGAAGGAGTGCGGGACGCGGAGTTTCGCGCCGCGGCCGGCGCCGCCGCAGCGGCATTTCGCGAATTTCGGAAATCCCTCTCCACAGATCTACGCGCGAACGCGACCGAGGACTACGCCTGCGGCACCGAAGCGCTCGATCTGTTGCTCCGGCGCGGGCACTTCTTGAACATGGATAGTGCTGCCGTCCTCGCGCTGGGCCGGGAGCATTTGGCCGCCGCCGAAACCCGTCTGCGCGAGAGAGC
>JAHZOA010000168.1 GCA_020028455.1 Armatimonadota bacterium
AATTTGAGGGATCTGTTGCGCCGCAACCTTGAGCTGCTGCTCCAGCTCCTTCACGCGAGCCTCCGCGCTCCGCAACTTACCGCGCAGCCTCGCCTGCGCCACTACTCCTGAAATGTAAATGATAAACGCCCCTGCCACTCCTGTCGCAAGCATCGCCCATCCTAGCAGCGTGTGGTACTGCCAGCCCAGAAAAGTAAGTGTCACCTCCGTACGGTTCTGAAACACGAAGATACCAATCACGGCGAGTAGAAGGATGCCCAGCACCAGCATGATGTCACTCCTTTTTGCTGTTGAAATTGTAACGCACAACGCGGTAGCGCGAAAGCGTGGTAGGAGATTAGCGACGTCGGCGGGTGCGGCGCGGCCCCGGCCCAGACGGCACCGGCGCCGGCTGTGCAGCAGCTACCGGCGTCGCAGTTTCAGGAACTCGTCCGGCCCGGCGCTCGCGGACTGGCAACCAGGATCGACGAGTACGTCCCGGTGAGGATACCCAATCCGAGCCCGAATGCAAAATTGCGCAGCGTCACGCCGCCCAGAAAGTAGATCGCGCCAATCGCCATCATCGCGCCGAGTCCAGTGGTGAGCGAGCGGGGCAGCACCTCCAGGATGCTCCGGTTCACCAGCTGTGGAAACGGAGCGCGCACCCGCTCCGATATTGTCTCCCGGATCCGATCGAAGATCACGACTGTGTCGTTGACGGAATAGCCGATGACGGTAAGTAGCACAGCCACGAACGAGCTGTCCACCTGCGTGCCGGTCAGCGAGTAAATACCGAGCACAACGAGCAGGTCGTGTGCCAGCGCGATATCAGCCGTGACGGCAAACCGTACGGATCGAAACCGCCATGTGATGTAGACGATCTGGAGCAACAGGCCGACGACAACAGCGGTAATCGCACGGTTGCGTAGCTCGCGCCCTACCCGCGGCCCTACCCGTTCGGCGAGCAGGAGCTCGAGCCCGCCAAACCGGTCGCGCAGCGCGGCAGTAAGCCTGCTTGTTGTGGCTTCGTCGAGCGGCTCGGTGCGGATGAGGATCTGGCGCGGCTGTTCCTGTGATTGCTGAATGACTGCATCGGCGTGTCCGAACTCGGCCATGACGGCGCGAATCTCTTCGATCGACGCGATGCGGCCCAATCGCACGTCAAGCAGTGTCCCCCCTGTGAAGTCGATGCCGAAATTGATGCCCGTTGTGAAGAGCGCCACGATGCCGGGGATGATGACGAGGAGCGAAAACAGGTAACCCCACCGGCGTTTCCCGATGATGTCCCAGACGCGCACTTCACGTTCGATCATCTTATTAGACTCCAAATCCCACCTGCTTCGACCGGAGGGCGCCCGTCGAGCTATCGACGAAGACCCGGGTGACGATGATCGCCGTGAACATGCTGATGAGGACGCCGAGCGCGAGCGTCACCGCAAATCCCTTCACCGGCCCCGTGCCGAGCGCAAAGAGCACGAGCCCGCCGATCAGCGTCGTGACGTTGCTGTCGAGGATGGCGCTCCAGGCGCGCGCCCAGCCCGAGCCGATGGCGCTCCCGATCGATTTCCCGGCGCGCAACTCTTCTTTAATGCGCTCGAAGATCAGGATGTTTGCGTCGATCGCCATACCGACCGAGAGGATGAATCCGGCGATACCAGGGAGCGTCAGCGTGGCGCCGAGGACGACGAGCGCCGCCATCAAGAGGAGCGCGTAGATCACGAGTGCAAGGTCGGCGAGCAGTCCCGGCATCCGGTACAACAGAATCATGAAGACGAACACCATCGCCGCCGCCACGGCGCCCGCACGCAGGCTGCGATCCAATGAGTCGCGCCCGAGCGTGGGGCCAACGGAGCGGCGCTCGATCACTTCAACCGGAATGGGCAGCGCACCGCCGCGAAGGAGAACCGCGAGATCGCGGGCTTCGCTCAGGTCACGGAAGCCGCCACTGATCTGGCCACGACCGCCGGGAATGCGGTCGCGGATGACCGGTGACGAAATGACTTCATTATCGAGAGCAATCGTGAGGTGGCGTCCGACGTTCGCGGCCGTGAAATCCTCGAACGTCTTCGCGCCGCTTCCCTTGAACTGGAAGTTGACGATCGGCTCGCCGGTGTCTTGATCGAAAGAGGCCTGGGCGTCCTGAAGATCGGCTCCCGTCAGAATCACTTTCTTATTAAGTGTGACCGGTTGCGCGGGCGGCGGCAGCTCCACTCGCTTGCCGTCGGCCGTCCAGCGGGCACCTTTCGGAAGTGATGTAGCTCCCGTATCCACAAACTCCAGCAGGGCGGTCTTTCCGATGAGGGCGATGGCGCGCTCAGGATCCTGGATGCCGGGGAGCTCGACGATGATGCGGCGGCTCCCCTGTCGCTGGAGGTTCGGCTCGACCAGACCCAGCTGGTCGATGCGGTTCGCAATGACCCGCATCGCTGCGTCGACATCCTCGGGAGTGGCCCGGCGTTGCGGCGTGTCCTGTCCTTCCAGGACCAGATAGCTCCCACCCCGCAAATCCAGACCCAGGTTGATCTGAAGGTTGAAACCCCGCCACTCCGGTGTGAACCTGACGAGCCGGACAGGCGCAAAGGCGATCTGAATCGCCAGCAACCCGAGGACGACGACGACCAGGAGACGGAGCCAGACCCGGGACCTCAACGTTGTCCACTCCTACGCATGACTAGGAAGGTGTAAGGTTCAAGGTATAAGGACTGCAATCCTTAGACCTTATACCATAAACCTTATACCTTGGCCATGGGATACCAGCTCGATCTTCAGCAGCCCGCTCAGCCCTTGCAGCTGGGACGATGCCAGGTGTATGTCGGCACCTGCTCGTGGGCTGATCCCAACTTCGTCAAGGAAGGAAAGTTCTATCCACGTGGGGTGCGCAGCGACCCACAGGCACGCCTGCAATTCTATGCGAGCGTCTTTCCTACGGTTGAAATCGACGCCACGTACCACGCGCTGCAGCCGGCCGACCGGGCCGCGAAGTGGGTGAGTTGGACGCCAGACCAATTCGTGTTCAACGTAAAGGCGTTTGCGCTCATGACCGGGCATGAGACAAACCCGAAGCGGCTCCCGCCCGAGATCCTGCCACTCGTCCCTGAGCATCTCCGTGATCCCGATGCCGTTTCCGCCAACATGTTGCCCGAGGAGATCGTGACCGCGTGCTGGGACTACTTCGCCGCTTTCATCGATGTATTCAAGCAAGCAGGCAAACTGGGACATGTCCTGTTTCAGTTCCCGAAGGGTCAGGCATTCACGCCGGAGGTCTTTGCGCACCTGGACCGCTGGCAACCCTACCTGCGTTCATGGCCGATCGGGGTCGAGATCCGTCACCGCAGCTGGCTGGAAGGAGAGGCACGCGACACATTCCTGGGATACTTGCGGGAGCATGGGTATGCATACGTCGTTCCCGACATGGCGCCAATGGCGTACCTGCCGCCTGCCGACGTCGAAATCACCGCGCCCTGGAGCGTGATTCGGTTCCACGGTCGCAATCCCGCGATGATGCAGCGCCGCGCGCCGACCAATCGCGTGTACGACTACCTCTACGGGGAGGAAGAGCTTCGTCCGTGGATGCAGAAGGTGCGCGAACTTTCGTCAGAGCTGGACCGGATGTATCTATTGTTCAACAATCACTACCGCGGCCAGTCGGCTCGTAACGCGCGAGAGATCGCGCTCATGCTGGACTAACAGAAGGGGCCACTCTACCCCAGACTTCTGTCCACAGCCGCTCTTCTGAGTACCCAAGTAATTCAAGCACCGTCGCCCCTGCCCGCACCAGCATCTGCGCATACGCGTCGGCGTCGTAGGACCAATCTGTGCCCAGCAATGTGTAGGGTCGAACCCTGTCCTCGGGGACTTTGGCTTTGCGATCGGTAATGACGAACTGCACCGCTTCCCCAGGATGGAGCTCGGCGCCGTGCCGGTCGAGCGCTCGCGCCGTAATCGCCTGCACCGTATTGTGGCGGTACCTGTCTACCTCTTGGGACAGGCGGTTGGTGACCACGAGCTCGGAGGCTGTGACCTCACCCGACCTGAGTCGCACCAGGGTTTCCTCCAAAATTGCCAGCACCTCGGGCAGCGCAGCGCGGAGTTCCGCGAGTGTCCTACAGCGGAACATCCGCTGAAGCATCTGCTCCTGCATCTCCTCGACGAGGATGGGGACATCGGAGCGCCGTACCTCGATGCCGCGGACCTTGGTGGTCTCATCGTCAAACACACCCAGATACCGATTGGGCACCCCTACCCCGCGGTG
>JAHZOA010000169.1 GCA_020028455.1 Armatimonadota bacterium
GGGGCGCGCTGGAGTGGCAATGAAGGTGGCGACCACTGACGTCGCCAGCGGAGCTGGCCGTCGGCGCTGTTGAGGAGGCCGAGCCTGAGGCGAGGCCGGGGGATTTTGCACGTTGATTGAGTCTGGAGCCGAGCTGCAGCGAGGCCGGGGGAATATTGCTTGGTGCCGGGTTCAGTAATGAAAACGATTCACCGCGACCGGCATCACTTCGGATGGGACAATTCGTTTGAACCGGTCGCACGCGTCGCGCCGGGGGACACGGTGTCGTTCGAAGTCGTTGATGCGAGCGGCGGCCAGCTGAACCGGCGATCCTCGGTTGACGACGTGGCGCGATTGGATTTCGCACGGGTCAATCCGGTGACCGGTCCTATTCATGTCGATGGCGCGGAGCCTGGGGATGCGCTGGCCGTCGAGATCCTCGATTTCGAGGGCAGCGGATGGGGATGGACGGCGATTATCCCTGGGTTTGGATTGCTGGCCGAGGATTTTCCGACACCATTTCTCCACATCTCGAGTTACGGGGCCGGGGGTGTGGAATTCGCCCCCGGCATTCGGTTGCCGGTCCGGCCGTTCCCAGGAACGATCGGAACAGCACCTGCCGCCCCAGGGCTGCACTCAGTCGTCCCGCCGCGTGAAGTGGGCGGGAATATGGACATCCGCGATCTCAGCCGCGGTGCGCGGCTCTGGCTTCCGGTCCAGGTCCCCGGAGCGCTGTTTTCGGTCGGCGATACGCACGCCGCGCAAGGAGACGGGGAAGTGTGCGGTACGGCCATCGAATCACCGATGATCATCCAGCTGCGCTTTGATCTGGTCAAAAGCGCCAACTTGCGGCGTCCCCGCTTCGATGTGTCGGAGAGCCCGACGCAAAGAGTCGACGAGCGCGGGTATTACGTGACGACAGGCATCGCCCCCGATCTGATGCGCGGAGCGAAAGATGCTGTGCGCGACATGATCGACTATTTGGTGCAGGAATACAAGCTTGACGCGAACCTGGCGTACGCCCTGTGCAGTGTGGCGGCGGACCTACGGATCAGCGAAGTCGTCGACGCACCAAACTGGGTGGTATCTGCATATATGCCAAAGGCGATTTTTGCGTGATGCAAATGAACTTCGACGGGATCATTCGGCAGAATGCTGGGATCGATCTCGGGACGGCGAACACGCTCGTGTATGTGGCGGGGAAGGGGATCGTGCTCAGTGAGCCGACGGTCGTGGCGCAGCGTACCGACGACGGCATGATCATCAGCGTCGGCGAAGGCGCCAAACGAATGATTGGGCGGACCCCCAGCAATATCGTCGCCGTCCGGCCGATGAGGCATGGCGTCATCTCCGATTTCGCGACGACCGCGGCCATCCTGCGGTATTTCATTCAGAAAGCCATGCCGAAGCGGTCTGTGGTGGCACCTCGCGCCATGATCGGAGTGCCGTTGGGCGCATCGCGTGTCGAACGTCGCGCGATTGTTGAGGCCGCCGTGCAGGCGGGAGTTGGGCGCGTGCTGCTGATTGAGCAGCCCCTCGCTGCGGCGATCGGAGCCGGGCTTCCCATCGCCGATCCAGTCGGCAGTCTGATCGTCGACATCGGGGGCGGCACGTCCGAGATTGCGCTCACCGCTCTGGGAGGCATCGTGACCGCCAGGTCGATCCGCGTCGGCGGTGATGCCATGGATGAGGCGATCATCCATTACTGTCGTCACTCCTATAACTTATTGATCGGTGAGCGCGCGGCGGAGGAAGTGAAGATCGCTGCTGGATCCGCCTATCCCATGGCCGACGAGCTCTCCATCGAGGTCCGCGGACGGGACTTGGTGACCGGACTGCCACGCGGCCTGCGGCTCACGTCTTCCGAACTGCGGACCGCGTTAGCCGACCCGGTTGGCAAGATCGTTGCGACCGTCAAACAGACGCTGGAAGCGATTCCGCCAGAGCTTGCCGCAGATATTATCCATCGCGGCATCACGCTGGTGGGGGGCGGCGCGCTGCTGCGCGGAATGGATAAGCTCCTGGCAGAAGAAACGGGTCTCCCGGTCGTGCTTGGTAAAGATCCACTCGGTGCGGTCGCACTCGGCACAGGGGCGGTGCTCGAGCACATGCGAGAGCACCGACGTTTCATATTGTCGGCGCGTGAGGTCTAGCCGGGAGCGACTTACAGCCAGCGCCGTACGGACGACTGGTATTGTTGGTATGCTTGCCCGAACCTGCTCAGCAGGTATTCCTCTTCGCGCAGGATCACTCCGAAGTGGATGATGGCGAGGACCGGCACCAGCAATCCCAGGACCCACAAGCTGTCCGCAAGCAGCGCCCCTCCGACGTAGGCCAGAGCGAGGCTGACGTAGATCGGATTGCGCGTATACCGGTAGGGACCGGACGTGACGAGCGCGGTCGCCGGTCTATAAACTTCGATGTTGGTTTCTGCCCGCTGGAATTCCCGGAACGCCTGAAAGCCAAGCAGCGCGGACGCGACGATCAAGATGGGACCGAGTGAGAGTCGAAGGGGCGGTGTCAGTAATGAAGTGCGCCAAAAGAACTCCAGGACAAGGCCCAGGCACAAGAAGCCAAGGTAGATGAACGGAGGGATTGCGACGACATCGGGATGATCATCTGATAGAGTCATTCAACCGGAAACGGCAACAGCCAAACTGGCGTCTTCGGGCTTTTTGACCGCCCGGACCATCTGAATAAAGACACGTGCGACGTTGGGATCAAACTGCGAGCCGGCGCCTTGCTCCAATCGCCTGATCGCCTCCTCCACGGGCAGCGCTTTGCGGTAGGGTCTATCACTGGTCATTGCCTCGTATGCGTCGGCCACTGATATGATTCTCGCAATAATCGGGATGGCCTCGGCCGAAAGACCAATCGGATAGCCCTTGCCATCCCACCGCTCGTGACTATAGAGCACCGCCAGTTTGATATTCTTCGATAGCGGCGCCCTGCGCAGGATCTCAAACCCGTGGTCCGCGTGCTTACGCATGATCGCAAACTCTTCTGGGGTGAGCGCGCCGGGTTTCATCAGGATGGCGTCCGGGATGCCGATCTTTCCCAGGTCGTGCAATCTCGCGGCAATCCGAGTCTCTTCTACGATTTCAGGCGAAAGCCTCAGGGCCTGCGCGAGCTGAGCGGCGTCGTCGGAGACGGTGGTAGAGTGATTGCCCGTATAGGAATCTTTCGCGTCGATCGCGCTGGCCAGCGACTGATATGTGCCCAAATGTGCCTGGATGAGATCAGCCTGCTGCTTCATGAGTCGGCGGGACGCCCTGCGGACGAGCACAAACACGGAGGCATAAAGGACAAGAAACCCCAACGGCACTGCGATCCACACGGTGCGCCTTGTGTTTCGAAGCTGTGCGTTGAGATGAGTCAGATCGTAGAAGATTTCGAACGCACCGAGGGGCTTACGGTCTCCCGTCACGACAACGGGAACGAAGAATCGGGCCACGTCAGGCCCTGCAGCATCGAGGTAACCACGACGTTCGAGAAACTCTGCAAAACCGTTCTCCGTCGTGAAATCAACGCCGGCGATCTTCGGCGGAACGGACTCTGGGACATTACTGTAAAGCAATCGCCCGTCGGCCCGCCAAAGGCGGATCCGCAGCAACCGATCTGAAATGCCGTGAGCTCGGAAGAGTGCGTCAAGGACCTTCCAGCGCGCTGGAGGCAACGTTCCTTTGAAGTCCGCAGGCCGGAGTTCCCGCGAGATCGTTTGGAGGACGACTTCGGCTGCGACCTGCGCTTCATCTTTGACGGCAGTGGATTCGATCGCGCGGACCGTGACGGTGGAAAGAACCACGGCGATCCCGAGGGCCAGGGCTGCGCTGACAACTGTAAAGCGCTGCAGGAGCGTGAGACGGTTCCAGCGTGTAGCCATGGCTAACAGAGGGCATGCCCTTTAATAGCAATAGGTTAGTCTCA
>JAHZOA010000170.1 GCA_020028455.1 Armatimonadota bacterium
ACCTGACCTCGAATCAGGCGCGCGTAGGTGGGCACAGACACAATCCCTACGGCAATCATGACGTTGACCAGGCCGACGCCTAACATGGTCACAAGCACGATGGCCAGGATGATGCTCGGGAACCCCAGGAGCACATCGATGGCGCGCTGCGAGAACAGATCGACGCGTCCCCCGAAGTAGCCTGCGAAGAGGCCGATGGGGACGCCGAGGACAACACCGATGCTAACCGAGATGCCGCCAATCACCATCGAAAGCCGCGCACCGTAGATGATGCGACTGAGGATGTCTCGACCCAGCTCATCTGTGCCCAGCAAGTGTGTTGGACGCGGTCCGGCCAGGCTGCCTTCCAGATCTGCCCGGTATGGATCGTAGGGCGCAAGCCAAGGCGCCACCAGTCCGCTCAGCGCGAAGACAGTCAGGACCAGCATCCCTACGAGCGCTCCTCGATTCCGCCGGAGGCGACGCCACACTGCGGCTCCGGCCGTGCGTGGGACAATTCGTGGCACACTGAGCAGTGCCGACTCGGTCGCCATGGTCACTCGTACCGAATCCTGGGATCGAGCACGGCGTACGCCATGTCAACGACGACATTAAGTAGAACGAACATGGTCGCGATAAGCAGCACGGCTCCCTGGATCACCGGATAGTCGCGCGCGAGGACCGCATCTACAAGCAGCCGCCCGACTCCCGGCCACGCGAACACGCTCTCTGTCAGCACCGCGCCCGAGAGGAGCGTTCCAAGCTGGAGGCCCACCACGGTGACGACCGGGATCAACGCGTTGCGCAGCGCATGGCGGCTGATCACCGACGACTCGGCGACACCCTTGGCTCGGGCGGTGCGAACGTAATCATGCCGGAGGACTTCCAGCATCGCCGAGCGCGTCATCCGCGCGATGATCGCCGCCGACGCGGCACCAAGCGTGAACGCTGGTAGAATCAGGTGCTTCCAGGTTTCGTGACCGATGGCGGGCAGCCACTGCAGCCGGACGGCGAAAATCAAGATAAGGTTCAGTCCCAGCCAGAAGACAGGCATGGAAACGCCCGCCAGCGCAAGCACCATGAAGAAAGTGTCGACCCAGGAAAGGTGACGCGTAGCGGAGAGGATTCCGGCCGGAACTCCGATGAGGAGCGCCACGAGGATAGCCGCTAGCGCCAACCGGGCGGTGCGTGGAAACCGCTGCCCCAATTCTTCAGTGACCGCTGCGCCGTTGAACAAAGAGCGTCCGAGGTCGCCGCGGGCGATGTTGCGTATGAAGTACGCATACTGCACCACGATGGGCCGATCGAGACCCAACGACTGGCGGATCTGCCGCACCACCTCTTCAGTGGCAGCCTGCCCGGCCATCAAGAGTGCCGGATCTCCTGGAATGAGCCGGATCATCGTAAAGACAACGATGGAGACGCCGAGCAGGACGGGGACCGCCAGTAGGAGCCGTTTCAGCAGATAACGCGACAAGGTACGCGCTCAGAAGCGATGGAGCTAGGGGAGCAGTCCCCTAGCTCCATTCTCGTGCGTCTGACTATCGTGACCCTAACGCCCGACTCGCGCGTTGTACGCGAGCACCCGCTCTGTTGGATGGACGATCAGCCCCTGCACATCGCGCCTAAGCGCCGTGATCTGAGACTCACTATGGAGGAAGAGCCACGGCGCGTCCTGCATGATGATCCCCATCGCTTGTTTGTACGTCGCGGCCCGGCGTGCCGGATCGGTGATAGCCCGGGCTTGATCGAGCAGGCCATCAACCTGAGTGTTCTTATAGAAGAAGCGTGAGGATCCGCCGGGTGCCCACTGGCTGCTGTGGAAGAGGCTGTAGAGTCCGTAATCGGCATCTCCCGTCACTGTGCCCCATCCCAGCATGAACATTTCGATATCCGTTTGCTCCACAGGACGGTTCGTGACCTGGAGATAGGTCGCCCACTCCATCGTCACGAGCCGCGCGTTGATGCCCGCGTCCCGCAGCTGAGCTTGTACCGCCGCGGCCACCGCTGCATCCTGCACATATCGCCCGGACGGATGATGTATCGTGACATTCAGGCCCTGGGGGAAGCCGGCCTCAGTCAACAATTGTTTGGCTTTATTGATGTCATAGGCGTACGTCATGACAGGAGCGTACCCGACGATGCCGGGTGCGATGGGCGCGTCGGAGACCCGCGCGGCACCGCCGAGGATCGTCTGGACGATCGCTCGTTTGTTGACGGCATAGTTGAACGCCTGGCGCACTCGCGCGTCGGTGAACGGTCTGCGCTGGTTATTGAACGCCATGTAGATCGTGCGCAGGCTGCTCGTGCGGTCGACGCGTATGTCGCGGTTCAAGACCAGCCGTGACGTATCGCGCGGGGGAACCCGGACTGCGACCTGGATCTGGCCGCTCTCCAAGGCCAGCACGCGCGCTCCGTCGTCAGGGATCACACGCCAGACGATCTGGTCAAGCGCTGGTTTGTTGGGCCCCCAATAGTTGGGGTTGCGCTCCAGCACCAATCGGTCGCCCCGCACCCATTCCTTGAGGACATATGGCCCCGTTCCCACGGGTGCCCGGCCGTACGGCATCCCTACCGGCGCCTGCATGCCCCCCGCCCGCTCCACGGCTGCCGGACTATGCATCCCGATGAAATCATGGGTGAGGTGCGCGAGCAGCGGCACAAACGCCCGGCCGCTGCTGATGCGCACCGTATTCGAATCTACGACATCGACGCTTGTGACTTCGCTCACGAGGAACTGGAACTGGATGCGGTTCGCCGGATTCCGGAAGAAATCGAGGTTCCACTTCACGGCAGTTGCGTCGAATGGAGTTCCGTCGGTGAACCTGATGCCCCGGCGGAGCTTGATGGTCATGGTTCTTCCGTCGGCCGACAGGCTGTGAGACTCGGCCAAGTGCGGAACGATCTTGCCATCCGGTGTGAGCCTGAAGAGTGTCTCCGCGATGTGTGCCAGAACCTCTGAATCCGGAGCTGCGGTCGCGTAGTAACTCAATGTCACCGAATCTGCGCCGCGACCGATGATCAGCGTGCCACCCGTTTGTTGCGCGAAAGACGGGAGCACCAGAATCGCCGCAACGGTCACGGCGAGCAGGACTGGAAACAAACGTTTGAGCACAGCCATCCCTCCTAAGGGGGGTATTTGCATAGTGATTCGAAGCGTGGCGCCGGTTTCCTTGGCGCCTATTTGCCTGGTCGGTGGTATGTGCTACGATTTGGCGCGTGTGAGGGGGGTGCGACGTGGACACCATCGGACATCACTACATTGCCGAAGCGTCGGGATGCGACCCGAATGTCATCGGGAAGGTTGAGTCCGTAGAGCAGATCCTGGTCAGGGCGGCTGAAGTCGCCGGTGTGCAGGTCTGGTCCATTTCCTTTCACCGGTTCAGTCCCAACGGCGTCTCGGGCGTCGTGGTCATTTCCGAGTCGCATATGTCCGTTCACACCTGGCCGGAGTATGGATACGCCGCGGTGGACATCTTCACGTGCGGGGGAAGCGCCAAGCCTGAGAAGGCTGTCGAGTGGGCGCTGAAGGAATTTGGCGCGACCAACGTACACATCACAGAGGTTACCCGCGGATTGGAAGAGGGCGACAAGGTGTTCTTCCATAGTATTGTGACCTGGGAGGAAGAGCTCCTTAAGCGAGCTGTGAACGGACAGCGCGCGCCCGCGCGGCGAGCGCCGCGCCGGCGCCGCACCGCCGCCAGGCCCAAAAAGTAATTTGCGCTCCACCTCCACCTTCATCTTCCGTGTGATTGCCGTCGCAGTGACGGTGTTCCCGCCGCCGCTTCCCGCGGCACCCTCCGGCGTAGGTCGATGGGAGACGCGCGCCCCGATGCCTTCCTTGCGAACAGAAGTGGCTGCGGCACTCGTCGGAACCAAGATCTTCGTCGTGGGCGGCATCGAGCC
>JAHZOA010000006.1 GCA_020028455.1 Armatimonadota bacterium
AGATGAGGATTTCCCCGCTTCATATTGCCGTCGCAGGAATCTGCGGCGGACTCGCACTCGCTCTTTCCTTCACTCCGCTAGGCTATGTGAGTGTTCCAAACATCTCCGGCGCCGCCACCACTCTGCATATTCCGGCCATAGTGGCCGGCGTGGTCACGGGCCCTCTGGCCGGCGCTCTGGTCGGTCTGGTGTTGGCTGGAACCTCATGGTTTCAGTTCGGTGGAGTGTTCATGCAGTTCGCGGGTGGCAACTACCCGGTTGCTCTCGCCGCGGCGTTTCTTCCACGGCTGTTAATTGGAGTAGTCGCGTACTATGCATATCGCTCGACGAGGAACACGACGGCGGCAATATTAGCTGCAATCCTTGGAACGACGACGAACACGGCGGGCGTGCTGGGAATCCTGTGGTTCTTTGGCACCCCAGAGTTTCGCACAGCCGTTGTTCCCGTGATTCTGACCAACTATCCCTTTGAAATGCTTTTCGCGGCAGTTATCGTAACTCCAGTGTTTGCTGTCTTGAGCAAGAATCGCAGATTAGCTGCGGCTCAGTGACCTCGATGCTGCTCGCGATCAACATCAACAACACTCAGATCAAGATCGGCGGTTACCGCGGCAAGGAACTCGTTTTCCACTGGCGCGTCGCCACGAATCGGGATAAAACCGACGACGAGTACGCGATGAACCTCCGGAACCTGTTCCAGTACGCCGGTTTGGAGTTCAAGCAGGTAGAGTCAGTTGCCATCTCGTGCGTCGTCCCTAAGCTTACCGACGTGTTTGAGAGACTCTCGAAGCGCTACTTCGGAGTTTCTCCGTTGATGGTCGGGCCGGGCGTACGGACCGGTATCAAGATCCTGTACGAGAATCCGAAGGAAGTCGGTGCGGACCGTATCTGCAACGCCATCGCTGTGTTCGAGAAGTACGGTGGCCCCTCCATTGTCGTCGACTTCGGTACAGCCACAACCTTCACGGCGGTTTCTTCAACAGGCGACTTTCTCGGCGGCGCGATCGCACCGGGAGTCGGAATCTCTGTTGACGCTCTGGCCGAGCACGCTGCGCAATTGCCTCATGTCGAGCTCGCGAAGCCAAAGAGCGTTATCGCGCGCTCGACGGTGACCGCGATGCAGTCCGGGATTATCTACGGGTTTGTCGGTCAGGTCGAGGAAATCGTCAGGCGAATGCGCGCCGAGCTCGGAGGCCAGGCCGCCGTCGTAGCTACCGGCGGATGGGCGGACCTCATCATGGGTGAGTGCCGCTGCCTGGATCACCATGATCCGCTGCTCACCCTGGAAGGCTTGCGAATCATTCATGAACGCAATCGGCAACCTGTAGATGCCCCCGTTACTCACTTAGGGCAGGAGTCCAACTGATGCCCGCGTAGTGGTCATACGTCCATGAAGCGGGTCGTTTCTGTAAGCCTCGGTTCAAGTACGCGCGATCACCGGTTCGAAACCCAGATTCTCGGCCAACCCATTGTCATCGAGCGCATCGGGACTGACGGGGACGTCCGCCGTGCGGAAGAACTGATGCGTGAACTCGACGGCAAGGTGGACGCGCTGGGGATCGGCGGGACCGATCTTTACCTGCGTGCCGGCAATCGGCGCTACCTGGTTCGTGAGACCGCCAAGATTATTGAAGGCGTCAAGCGCACCCCTTTCGTGGATGGGGGCGGGCTTAAGGCCACGTGGGAACGGTGGCTCATTACCGATTACCTGCCCAACCGCAAAGGCATCTCATTCCGCGGGAGAAAGGTGCTGCTGGTTTCTTCGGTAGATCGGTACGGGATGGCCGAGGCGTTTACTCAGGCCGGGGCAGATGTGACCTTCGGTGATTTCATCTTCGCGCTCGGACTTCCGATCCCGATCAAGAGACTGACCACCGTGAAGGTTCTCGCTGCGCTGCTCTTACCCGTACTGACGAAACTTCCCATTAGGTTTCTGTACCCCACCGGGAAAAAGCAGGAGGAAGTCACGCCGAAGTATGGCGCCTACTATGAGTGGGCAGATGTTCTAGCGGGCGACTTTCACCTGATCAGGCGGTTCATGCCGGATCAGCTTCGCGGAAAACTCGTACTCACTCAGACGATTACGTCTCGAGACGTTGAGGAGCTTCGAGGACGCGGTGTGTGGATACTGATCACAGATGGACCAGATATGGGCGGGCGTTCCTTTGCGACCAACGTCTTGCAGGGAGTCATTGTCGCAGTAACGGGGAAGCGCCCCGAGGAAATTTCTGCTGACGAATACCTGCAGACCGCGCTTCGTGCTGGATTCGAACCTCGGATAGAGGAGCTGAATCCTAATACGCGGCCGGATTGGGCTGCAAGGATGGAACTAGCGACTGCTCAAAGATGACAGGAAGTGACGTCGGCAAGTTCGCGTTCCTCGTTCACCCATTGCGAATTGACGACTTTGCGCGTAAGTACGCCTTCACCCGCCGGCTTCCGTCCTCGTTGGTAGAACAGGTTTTCAAATGGATTCCGCCCCGGCTGGTTTCACATATAACCGGAATCCGTTCGGCTACTGGTGCGCGGGCGGAGGGGTGGTTCATTGGGTTGCCGCTGACTCCCAGGACGCTGATGGAATCGCCGCTGCCGTTTGTCTACCGGCGGCTCATCCAGGCAGGGCGAGTTGCGGAAAAGCAGGGCGCCCGCATCTTCGGCTTAGGCGCGTTCACGAAGATTGTCGGCGACCGCGGGGTGACGCTGGCAAGAAATCTGAACATCGCCGTCACGACTGGGAACAGTTACACCGCAGCGACGGCGATCGAGGGAGCGCTTCTTGCCGCGGCCCGCATGGACATTGCACCGAAGAATGCCACTGCGGCGATCATCGGTGCTACGGGATCCATTGGAACGGTGTGCAGCGAGATACTCGCCAAGTCGGTAAGTCGTCTGATTCTTGTCGCCAGAACCCACGAGTCTCTCGAGTCGCTGGCCGGCCGGTTAAGAACGGGCAGTCGGGCGCACGTGGACACGGAGACTGAGG
Organism: Armatimonadota bacterium; assembly: GCA_020028455.1. Taxonomy (GTDB): domain Bacteria; phylum Sysuimicrobiota; class Sysuimicrobiia; order Sysuimicrobiales; family Kaftiobacteriaceae; genus JACPRY01. Next base: position 2,984 of record JAHZOA010000006.1, read on the forward strand.
TGCGGCGAGCGGTCAGGCAGTCGGACATCGTCCTGACTGTTTCATCAGCGACGGACGTACTCATCGAGCCGGAGGACTTGCGCCCCGGCGCGGTCGTGTGCGACGTAGCGCGCCCCCGAAACGTCTCGCGGCGGGTGTATGAGCGCAGAAATGACGTCCTCGTGATGGACGGCGGAGTGATTGAGGTCCCGGGAGAGCCAGACTTTGGCTTGGACTTCGGCCTCCCACCGCGGATGGTCGAGGCATGCATGGCCGAAACGATCATTCTGGCGCTGGAAGGCCGCTACGAGAACTATACGCTGGGTAAAGACATCTCGCTGTCGAAGGTCGAGGAGATCTCCGCGCTCGCTCGCAAGCACGGATTCAGACTTTCCGGGTTCCGACGCTTTGAACGCGCCATCAGCGATGAAGAAGTCGAACGAATCAAGCATGCGGCGCGAACGAAGCCTCCGCTTGACGTGGCTGCTGAGAGTAGTCTATAGTGAGTCTCGCTGAGGGCACGAATTCCTCAGTTATTTCTTTTGATGTGAAGGTGACGGATGGCAGCGGAAGCTGAAAAAGAAACGATACTGACCCGCCAGGGGCTCAAAAAGCTCGAGGATGAGCTGGAGCACCTCAAGACGGTCAAGCGCAAGGAAGTTGCGGCGCGGATCAAGCTCTCCAAAGAGTTCGGGGATCTCTCCGAGAACGCCGAATATGAGGATGCAAAGAACGAGCAGGCGTTCGTAGAGGGGCGGATCCTCCAACTGGAACTGATGCTCCGCAATGCTCGAGTGATCGACAATCATGACGCGCCCGCCGATCGGGTCATCGTCGGCTCAAAGGTCAAGCTCAAGGACCTCGCCTCCGGCGAAGAAATCGCGTACATGATTGTCGGCTCGGCCGAAGCCGATCCCGATCACGACAAGATCAGTAACGAATCGCCTGTCGGCAAGGCGCTTCTGGGGAAACGCAAGGGCGAAACGTTTGAAGTGACTGTCCCCGTCGGCAAACTTCGTTACTCAGTGTTGCAGATAAACCAATAAATCGTTACATAGCGTCGTAAGACCGGATAGGATCTTCGTCCTGTCCGGTCTTCTTTTCTCTCGCGGTGGGAACATCGATGATACAGGGGCACGGCGGGGAATTTGACCGAAGCGAACAACGTACGATACAATTGAAGAAGAATCTCTCCGCACGCCGCCTCCTGCATCCAGTGTTCAGGCGAGGTGACGCAGTAGAGCAGGAGGGAACTCCGCCGAGGAAGAATTCGTAGGCGAACGTAGCTTCTTATTCACACCTTTCGTCGTGGCGGAGAAGGGGAAGCGATGTTTGAGCGGTTTACAGAGAGAGCCCGACGCGTCATCATCCTTGCGCAAGAAGAAGCAAAGCGCCTTAACCACAGCGCCGTCGGGACAGAGCACATCCTTCTGGGAATCATCCGCGAAGGCGAAGGAGTCGCGAGCAAAGTCCTCGAGAGTTTGAATATTTCCCCCGACCGTGTACGCGCCGAGATCGAGAGCGCGATCGGCCGTGGGGAGCGCACTCCCTACGAAGAAGTCGCGTTCACACCCCGCGCCAAGAAGGTGCTCGAGCTTGCGCTCGATGAAGCCCGCCGGCTCGGACACAACTATATCGGCACCGAGCATCTCCTCCTCGGCCTGATCCGGGAAGGGGAGGGTGTCGCTGCGCGCGTGCTGGAAGCGATGGGCGCCGACCTCGAGCGCGTACGCGCGCAGGTCGTCTATTTGTTAGGAGAAGAAGGCACGACCTCGTACACCAAGCAAACCAGCAAAACTCCCACGCTCGACGAATTTGGCCGCGATCTCACCAAACTCGCCCGCGAGAGCAAGCTCGATCCGGTGATCGGCCGCGAGCGTGAGATTGAGCGCGTCATTCAGGTCCTCAGCCGCCGCACGAAGAACAACCCGGCCCTCATCGGCGAGCCGGGAGTCGGCAAAACGGCGATCACCGAAGGCCTGGCGCAGCGCATCGTGCGCGGCGACGTTCCGGAGGTCCTCCGCAACAAGCGCGTGGTGCAGTTGGATCTGGCCGCGCTGGTCGCGGGGACGAAATACCGCGGTGAGTTTGAAGAGCGCATGAAGAAGGTGATGGATGAGATTCGCAAGGCCCAGGGTGAGGTCGTTCTCTTCGTCGACGAGCTGCACACCCTGGTCGGCGCCGGCGCCGCGGAGGGCGCGATCGACGCCAGTAACATCCTCAAACCCGCCCTCGCGCGCGGCGAGCTGCAGTGCATCGGTGCCACGACGCTGGACGAATATCGAAAGTACGTGGAGCGCGACGCCGCACTCGAACGCCGCTTCCAACCGATCCTCGTCAGCGAGCCGTCCGTCGAACAGACGATCGAGATTTTGAAGGGGCTGCGACCGCGTTACGAAGCGCACCATGGCGTCAGTATCAGTGACGAGGCGTTGATCGCCGCTGCGACGCTCGCGGAGAAGTACATCTCCGACCGCTTCCTTCCAGACAAGGCCATCGATCTGATGGACGAAGCGTCCAGCAAGATCCGCCTGCAAGCATCGTTCCTGCCTCAAGAAGTACGCCAGGCGGTTGAGAAAGTGGAGCGCGTCCGCCGCGAGAAGGATGATGCGATCAAGGCTCAGGACTTCGAGAAGGCCGCGCCGCTGCGTGATAAAGAGCGCGTGCTCCGTCAGAAACTCGAGGAGCTGGAGTCATCCTGGAAGAAAGAAAAAGGCCGGGACGTCAGCACGGTGTCTGATGAAGACATCGCGGACATCGTCTCGATGTGGACCGGCATTCCCGTCACGCGCCTCGTGGAGGAAGAGACGCAGCGCCTGCTGCACATGGAAGATTCCATCCACGAGCGGATCATCGGCCAGGAAGAGGCGGTGCGCGCGGTGGCGAAGGCCGTTCGGCGCGCACGCACGGGCCTCAAGGATCCGCGCCGGCCAATTGGTTCCTTCATTTTTCTCGGGCCGACCGGCGTCGGTAAGACCGAGCTGGCACGGGCGCTCGCGGAGTTTCTCTTCGGCGACGAAACCGCCCTCATTCGCATCGATATGTCCGAGTACAGCGAGCGCCACACGATCAGCCGCCTGGTCGGTTCTCCGCCCGGCTACGTAGGTTACGAGGAAGGTGGACAGTTGACCGAGCAGGTGCGGCGCCGGCCTTTCTCGGTCGTGCTCTTCGATGAAATAGAGAAAGCGCATCCCGAGATCTTCAACGTGCTGCTGCAGATTCTCGATGACGGCCGCCTCACGGATGCCCAGGGTCGCACGGTAGACTTCAAAAACGCGGTGCTGATCATGACGAGCAACGTCGGCGCCCCGATCCTGGAGAAGGAAGTGGCCATCGGCTTCCGCCCGGTGAAAGGCCAGGATGCAGTGTTGGATTCAGCCTACGAGCGGATGAAGGAGCGGATCACCGAAGAGCTGCGGCGCACGTTCCGGCCGGAGTTTCTCAACCGCATTGACGAGATCATCATCTTCCGGCCGCTCACGAGCGAGCAGATCAAGTCGATCGTGGACATCCTGATCTCCCGCGTGCGGCGCGAGCTGCGCGGACAAAACATGGACCTCGAGCTGAGCGAAGCGGCGAAGGACGTATTGGCGAAGGAAGGGTTCGACCCAACCTTCGGCGCCCGTCCGCTGCGGCGTGCCATCCAGCGCCTCGTGGAAGACCAGCTATCAGACGAGCTCTTGCGCGGGAACTTCAGTTCCGGTGATACCGTGCTCGTGGACGCCAGCGACGGGAAGTTCGTATTCACGAAGAAACGCGCGCCAGAACCAGCCCTAAAAGGAGATTAAGAGCGGGATAAAGGGATAAGGGGATAAAGGGATAAACGCGATGCTTGGAGGGCCCGGAGCAATTCCGGGCCTTCGTTCGTCACCTTATCCCCTTATCCCACTATCCCCTTATCCCGTAGTCGGAGTTCGTATGACCAAAACCAAACTCCAATACGTGTGCCAATCTTGCGGCCACACTTCCGCCAAGTGGTTAGGACGCTGTCCATCCTGCGGCGAGTGGAACACGTTTGTGGAGGAGTTCCAGGGGAATGAGCGTGGGGTGCAGCCTGCAACCAGCGCGGCAGAGCCGGTGCCGATCACCGAGGTTCAGATGGGGGCCGAACCTCGCGTGGCGACGGGGATCGGCGAATTCGACCGCGTCCTCGGCGGCGGGCTGGTCCAAGGTTCGCTGGTTCTGATCGGTGGTGAACCGGGCTCGGGCAAGTCGACCCTGATGCTTCAAACGTGCCAGCGCCTGGCCACCTCGCGCCGCAGCGTGCTGTACGTGACCGGTGAGGAGTCCGCGGCCCAGGTGAAGATGCGCGCGGACCGGCTTGGGGCCAGCGCTGCGGACCTGCTCCTGCTGGCCGAGAACGACCTGGGCTCCATTCTGGGGGCCATTGAGAAGAGTTCCCCTTCGGTCGTGGTTGTCGATTCCATTCAGACTGTCTACCGGTCCGACATTCCCAGCGCGCCGGGGAGCGTCGCGCAGGTCAGGGAATGCACCGGCGATCTGCTGCGCCTCGCCAAGGGGAAGAACGTCACCGTATTGCTCGTGGGCCACGTCACGAAAGAGGGACAACTTGCGGGTCCGCGCGTCATGGAGCACATCGTCGACACGGTCCTGTACTTCGAGGGCGACCGCCACCACGCGTACCGAATTCTGCGGGCTACGAAGAACCGTTTCGGGTCCACGAATGAGATCGGCGTCTTTGAGATGCGCGGAGATGGGCTTCGTGAAATCTCGAATCCGTCCGCCGCATTCCTCTCCGAGCGGGCGGCCGATGCGCCCGGCTCAGCCGTCGTGTGCGCGATGGAGGGCACGCGGCCGGTCCTCATCGAGGTGCAGGCGCTCGTCACCCCCACGGTCTTCGGTATGCCGAGGCGCACCGCCGCGGGCGTCGACTACAACCGGCTGATCGTTCTTCTTGCGGTGCTGGAGAAGCGTGCCGGCCTGCATCTGGCGAGCCAGGACGTCTACACCAGTATTGCGGGCGGAGTGTCGCTGGATGAGCCCGCCATCGATCTGGGCATCGCCACCGCGGTTGCGAGCAGTCTCCGTGACCGGCCGGTCGACGGAACTGCTGTGGCCATCGGAGAAGTGGGGCTGGCCGGCGAGATCCGAGCCGTACCGCAGATCAGCAGACGGACTATGGAGGCCGCGCGCCTAGGTTTTCGTCGCTGCATTGTCCCGCGAAGCAGCGCCGAGGAAGTGACCGGATCAGGACTGGAAGTCGTGGCGGTCGAGCAGCTGGCCGAAGCACTGGCCCGCCTGATACCCTAAACTACGGGAACATGGGGAACACAGGGAACATGGCGAACAAGGCCGCAAATGAAAGGGAACCCGCGTTCGCGAGTCCTCACTTAGCTTGCCGCGTTCCCTGCGTTCCCCTTGTTCCCTGTGTTCCCGTCGTTACGTTAGATTGAATACGCCGAGGGCGTTGACGCGGTCGTATTCTTTCTCGAGAACATCCCTGAGGTTGAGGTTCAAGAGGCTGCACATCGCGGCCAGATAGAAGAGCGTTGCGCCGATTTCAGTCTCCACGACCTCACGGCACTTCTCGCACATGTTCCCATTCAGGTGGGTTGCGAGGAGCTCACGGACTTCGCGCAGGCTGACGTCGGCCGGGAAACGCTGGCGGTCGGCGCTGATGCTGATGCATCCACAGGTCGTGACGGACTTCGCGACCGCCCGGTTCACGTGGGCCGCGGCTTCGGTGAGCTTGCTTTGAACATCGAGGATACTGCGATGACGAATGAGGAACTGTGACACGGTTTCCTGGAAATGCACCTCGTCAGCGTTGTTCATCAGTTCCTCCCTCGGATACGAGACCAATTATGATTCGCGCGAAAAATGCTGTCAAGAAAATCATGACCGTCTATGCGGTATATTAAGAATAGAGACGTGATGGATTCATGACTCGACTCATCAGGATTGCCGGCGCCGTGCTCGGCGCCGTGGTGGGAATACAACTCGTCGACGAAATCGTCCAGCTCTGGACTGGGCTGCGGCCGTTTCGTGTGCCGCTGCTCGTCAGCGGGTTCCTGCTCGGCGCGATGCTCGCGTCGTTGCTTGCGGTGTGGTTCTGGACATGGTTTGAGCGGGTCATGGGCTGGGTGTTGGGACGGTTGTCGCACTTCTCCCTGCGCGACGTCGTTCTCGGAGCGGCCGGACTAGCCATCGGGCTCGTGCTCGCCTTCCTCATCGGATTCCCACTTTCGCGTATACCCGGAATTGGCACATATCTGGCCCTTGCGGCCGCGCTCTGTTTCGGTTATCTCGGCTTCCATGTCGCCATGCAACGGCGTGAAGAAGTCTCGGGCAGCCTGCCCAGACTGGATCGGTCGGGACGCGGCGCGCCTGGGAAGGGGCGCAGCATCCCCAAAGTCCTCGACACCAGTGTCATCATTGACGGCCGCGTCGCAGACGTTGTGAAGTCGGGCTTTCTGGAGGGCCCGCTCGTCTTGCCGCGGTCGGTGTTGGGGGAACTTCAGCGCATTGCCGACTCATCCGACACGCTGCGACGGAACCGAGGCCGCCGGGGTCTCGATATTCTTCAGCGGCTGCAAAAAGAGCTCCAGGCCGTCCAGATCATGGACGATCAGGAGGCGACCGGCGCGGACGTCGACGGAGGCCTGGTAGCGCTGGCGCGCGATCTTCATGGATGGATCGTGACGAACGACTTCAACCTGAACAAGGTGGCTGAGCTTCAGGGCATCCGCGTGCTCAACATCAATGAACTTTCGCAATCACTGCGGCCCGTCGTGCTGCCCGGCGAGGAACTCTCGGTCCACCTGGTCAAAGACGGGAAAGAGGCGGGGCAGGGCATCGGGTACCTCGAGGACGGGACGATGGTCGTCGTCGAGGGAGGCAAGAAGTTCATTGGCGAAACCCTGGACGTCGTCGTGACCAGCGTCCTGCAGACGGTCGCCGGACGGATGATCTTCGGCAAACCTAAGGATTCTCAGCAGACGGCCACTGAACGCGGCGCTTCCGAGCGCCGATGACCCCTGAACCACGCGCTCCGCTTGAGGTGACGGCGTGCGCTATTGTCGTTGCCGCCGGCAGCGGCACACGAATGGGCACCTCCGCCCGCAAGGCCTTCATTCCTCTGGCGGGAGTGCCGATGGTCCTCCATACCGTGCGTGCGGTGAGCCGTGCAGACACCATTGCCGGTATCGTTGTCGTGGTGGGTGAAGCGGACGTCGGAGCAGCCCGGTCGCTGCTTCCCCGCAACAAATTTCCCAAGGTCTCCGCAGTGGTCGCCGGCGGCGTGGAGCGGCAGGATTCCGTCTATGCCGGTCTGCGGCACTCCGAGGACGTAGACCTCGTTGTCATTCACGATGGGGCGCGCCCACTGGTGTCTCCTTCGATCCTTGATGCCGTCGTCCGAGCCGCGTCAAAGTCAGGAGCGGCATCCGCCGGCGTCCCTGTGCGCGAGACCGTCAAAGAGGTAAAAGGGGATTTTGCCCGGGGAACGGTGGACAGAGATCGCCTGTGGGTTGCGCACACGCCGCAGGCATTCCGTTCAAAGCTGCTGCGTGACGCGCACGAGCAGGCGCGGGCCACAGGCTTCCGCGCTTCTGATGACGCAGCGCTGGTAGAGCGCCAGGGTCATGCAGTCCAAATGGTCGAGGACAGCCCGGCGAACTTCAAAATCACTGTGCCTGACGACCTTGCGCTTGCCGAGGCGCTGGTGCAAGGACGTGATGCGCCGCGGATTCGTCACGGGATCGGGATCGATGCCCACCGCCTGGTGATGGGACGTCCTCTGATCCTCGGTGGCGTGCACCTGCCCTTTCAACTGGGGCTCCAGGGGCATTCGGACGCCGACGTCCTCACCCACGCCGTCATGGATGCCCTCCTGGGTGCTGCGGGCCTGGGAGACATCGGCCAGCACTTTCCGGAAGACCCGAAGTACAAAGATGCGGATAGCGTCGGTCTCCTGCGGGTGGTGGTCGGAAAGGTGAGGGGCGCGGGGTGGCGAGTGGTCAACGTTGACGCGGTGGTGCTGGCCGACGCGCCCAGGCTGGCACCGTACGTTGAAGCGATGCGAGGGCGGCTGGCCGAAGCGCTGGAACTTGATCCTTCTTGGGTCAATGTGAAAGCCTCGACCATGGAAGGCATGGGCGCAGTCGGACGAGGAGAGGGCATCGTCGTGCATGCGGTCGCCACACTACAGAAAACGTGAATGGTGAATGGTGAATGGTGAATGAAAGACGGAGCGACCTGCCGCATTTGCTCTTCGTTGAAAGAACGGCGCTTGCCGAGCCGATCACGGTTGAAATGGACCGGCCCATGGCGCTCCATCCGAAAGTCGCAGGCTTCTGGAGGAACGGAGAGTTCGCACGCGTGCTGAAGATCGTCGACACGCGGTACGAGCACGGGGAGATTCACCTCCGGGTTGTGACGGATCGCGGTTGCTACGACCTGAGGCGATTCCGGCGGCCCAAATCCCAGACGCTGAGAATGGATTCCACCTGGGAACTGTGCGCAGAACTCGATACCGTCGAGCTCTCCTATCGGGGATAGCCAATGGCGCTCCGTCTGCATAATACCCTGACCAAGAAGGTCGAGGAATTCGTCTCCCGCGATGCCGGGAAGGCCGCGCTGTATGTTTGCGGCCTCACGGTGTACGACCATGCACACCTCGGGCACATGCGAGCGGCGATCGTTTTCGACGTGCTGCGGCGGTACCTGGAATGGAAAGGCCTACAGGTGACTCACGTTCAGAACTTCACGGACGTGGACGACCGCATTATCCAGCGGGCGCAGAACGAGGGAGTGCCGTTTGACGAGGTAACAGAGAAGTACATCACCGAGTACCGTCAGGCCCTTGAGGCCTTGAACGTCCTGCCGCCGCATGTCGAGCCGCGGGCCAGCCGTCATATCCCTGACATGATCGAGATGATCGCGCGGCTGGTGGAGCAAGGGTATGCCTACTACGCCGAAGGCGACGTGTACTTCGACGTCACCAAACGGCCTGGGTACGGCAAACTGTCCGGGCGCGTGCTGGAGGATCTCAGAGCCGGCGCCAGGGTCGAGCCGGGCGAGTTCAAGCGCCATCCCGCCGACTTCGCGCTGTGGAAGCGGGCCAAGCCGGGCGAACCCAACTGGGAGAGCCCCTGGGGGCGCGGGCGGCCGGGCTGGCATATCGAGTGCTCGGCGATGTCGCTGAAGTACCTCGGCATGGGATTCGACATCCACGGCGGAGGCGACGATCTCATCTTTCCGCACCACGAAAACGAGATCGCTCAGTCGGAGAGCTATACCGGCAAGGAACCGTTCGCGCGTTACTGGATCCACAATGCGATGGTCATGGTGCGTGGCGAGAAAATGTCCAAGTCGTTGCACAATTACTTTGCCGTGATGGATGCCCTCCGCGTCTATCCGGCCGACGTCATCCGCTATGCGCTGGTGTCGGTGCACTACCGCAAGCCGATCGAGGTCGACGAAGAGCGCTTCGCAGATGCCGCGCGGGCGGTGGAGCGGCTCAGGGTGGCGCTGACCGCTGTCGATGCCGTCATGGCGAGCGTCAAGGTTCGCGACGGGAGCGGGCAGCCCTCGGGAAAACTTGTGGGCGCTGTGCAGCGCGCACGCAGCGCATTTGAATCCACGATGGATGACGATCTCAATACGGCCGGCGCGCTCGCCGCGATCTTTGAGCTGGTCGCGGAAATGAACCGTGCCGCTGACGAAGTACAGAAGGGACAGATTCCAGCGGCCCTGGCCCAAATCGGACTGTCCATGGCGAGGGCAATGTTCCTGGAACTCACGGGCCTGCTCGGACTCGCGTTCAAGTCTGCCCCGATCGATCACGAAGTGCAGCAGAAAGTGCTGAGGATTGCACAAGCGTTTCGGAGTACTGCGGTGCATTCAAATACTGAAACACTGATCTCCAACCTTCTGGACGTACGCGAGCGAGCACGGGCAAGCAAAGATTTCTCCACCGCAGACCAAATCCGCAAGTTGTTGGCCGAGGCCGGCATCATTGTTGAAGATTTGCCAACCGGCCCCCGCTGGCGCGTGGTCTCCGCCGCCGGATCTCGTGCACCTTCCGGCGGGGGCGATGGATAAGTCCCCCGACGAGCTAATCTACGGCCGACAGCCAGTCCTCGAAGCGCTCCGCGCCTCTCGACCGCTGCGTAAGATCCTTGTCAGTCGCAGTTCCCGACCGTCCGGCGCCGTTCGAGCTATCCTCGATCACGCACGGCAGCAAGATATCGCCGTCCAGTTCGTGGATCAGCGCCGCCTTGATGAGCTGGTCTCTGGAAACCATCAAGGCGTGGTCGCGATGGCCTCTGCCAAACCACTAGGGTCGATCGAGCAGATCCTCAACGCTGCGCGCACATCTGGCAAACCCCCGCTGGTGCTTGTTCTCGACGGCGTCGAAGATCCAGCCAATCTGGGAGCGATCCTGCGCACCGCCGATGGGGCAGGGGTTCACGGCGTGATCATTCCCAAGCACCGCGCCGTGGGGCTGACGGGCGTGGTGGCGCGCACCTCAGCGGGGGCGATCGAACACGTCCCCGTCGCCCAGGTCACGAACCTCGTCAGTGCGCTGGAAGAGTTAAAGGCAGCTGGTTTATGGGTCGTCGGCGCTGATCCAAAAGCTCCGCAAAACCTCTACGAAATTGACCTCACCCCCCCACTCGTTTTGGTCATCGGAGGCGAAGGAAAAGGACTCCGACGCCTGGTTCGGGAACACTGTGATCTCCTGATACGTCTACCCATGCACGGGAGTATGTCCAGTCTCAACGTCGCCGTGGCAGCAGGCGTCCTGTTGTTCGAGATAGTGCGGCAACGTGAGGCTCGCTCCTAATCTGGGTAATAAGAACACACAGCGGCAGCGCGGAAGCGCGGCGATTCGTACACGCGATCAGGGGGTACCGCGCCGCCGCCCGAGGAAATGCAGGACTCGGCGGGTTATTCAAGCGTCATTTTGCAGGACCGGCCTGCCTTATCTGGCCGCGGCGGCCGGCGTCTGTATTTCACCCTCAGCCGGTATTCACTCGTCGCGATGGTCAGCCTGCTCGCCGGCATCGTCGGCATCGTCGCCGGCGTGCTTCATGATACCCAGGCCTATTCAGGCCGTGTTCTCCCCGGCATCACGATCGCAGGCGCGAAGGTCGGCGGGCTAACTCCTGATCAGGCGCAAGATGTCGCCGAAGCGGCGGCTGCGACCCAACTCGCGCGGACAGTCACTATCAGAATTCACGATGATCGCTTCACCCTGACGTACGGAGAACTGGGATTGATCTCCCACGTGAGCGAGGCGGTCCGCGACGCCTACGACATCGGGCGAGGGGAACCCTGGCAGCAACTGGTGTTTACCAGGATGCAGCTCGCACGGCGTCCGATGAACATCCCGATTCGCTACGGCTGGAACGTCGGCGCAGTAAACAACTTCCTGACCCCGCTCGCCGCGGAAATCAACACCGAACCCCAAAACGCCGCAGTGACTGTGCAAGACGGCACAGTCGTCATTACGCAGGAGAGCCGGAGCGGCCGTATGCTGGACCTCGCGGCGACCGCAGCGCGAGTTCGCAGCGCGCTGGGGACCGGAAAGGATGAAGTGGCGGCGGTGATGCGGGTGCGAGAGCCCGAGTTCACGAGCGAGCACGCGCGCGCACTCGTGTCACAGCTTGGGCGATTCACGACGAGAGTGCCGGGCACCGCGAACCGCGTGCACAACGTGGCACTTGCCGCGAGCTATGTCAGCGGAACCATCCTGGTGCCAGGCGAGGTGTTCTCCTACAACAAGGTCGTCGGCCCCAGGACCGAGGCGCGCGGTTTCAGGGAAGCGCCGGTGCTGATCGACAATGAGCTCGTGCTGGGCGACGGTGGTGGCGTGTGCCAGGTGTCATCGACGCTCTTTAACGTCGCGCTACTGGCCGACTTCCAGATCCTCGCGCGCTCGAACCACAGCCGCCCGGTGGCCTATCTTCCCCTGGGGCGGGATGCGACCGTGAGTTACGGTTCACACGATCTGCAGTTCAAGAACACAACGGGGCATCACGTGTTCCTCTGGGCATGGGTCACCAATCGCCACCTCACCGTAATGGCATTCGGCACACCCGAGCCCGGAAAAGACGTGGCCATCGAGGTCGAGCGGTCGGGTGTCATCGCGCCGCCCGCGGGCACGCGGACCAAGCCTGATCCCGATCTCGCAGAGGGCAAGATCGTGGAGCGTGAGCCGTTGCCCGGCTACCGCGCGCAGACGTACCGCGTCGTCACGGTGAACGGGGAAATTGTCCGGCGCGAACTTATCGGCAGCAGTATCTACAATGCGGTCGCGCGAACGATCAAGATCGGAACCAAGAAGGCCAAGCTACCCTCGGACGATCACTCGTAAATCCCACCGCAGTCTCGTACATTTGTGTTGACGCTTCCATAGGCCGTTCGTATAATTAACGTCGAATCGTGGCTCTGAACCACTCGCTTCGCTTCGGGTTCAGAGTAGGCTCCTGGAGGTTGCAGAGTGGCACTTGCTCGTCGCGATGCCCCGTCCTACCAGGATATGCTCGATGAAGACCTCGTTGCCTCTGCTAAATCTGGTGACGATTACGCAAGCGAATACATAATCAATAAGTACCGCAACTTCGTCCGCGTGAAGGCGAAGGCGTACTTCCTGATCGGAGCCGATCGCGAAGACATCATCCAGGAAGGAATGATCGGCCTCTACAAAGCGATCCGCGACTTCCGCGCAGACAAGCTCTCCTCGTTCCGGGCGTTCGCGGAACTGTGCATCACCCGCCAGATCATCACGGCGATCAAGACCGCAACCAGACAGAAACACATCCCACTCAACTCATACATCTCGCTGAACAAGCCGATTTACGATGAAGATTCGGACCGCACGCTGCTGGACGTGATCAGCAGCATCAAAGTGTCGGACCCTGAGGAACTGGTCATCAATCAGGAAGCCTCCGCCACGATGCGGGAGCGCATCCGTAAGAACCTCAGCGAGCTCGAGTGCAAAGTGCTGACCGCGTACCTCGAAGGCAAGTCCTATCAGGAAATGGCGAACGAATTGAATCGACACGTGAAGTCGATCGACAATGCTCTGCAACGGGTGAAGCGAAAGCTGGAGAGAAATTTGGAGGGCGAAGAAGACTAGGCGAGCCGCGGGCCGCATGTACAGGGGGATGAGGATTGAACCTCATCCCCTTTTTACTTGAGTGTAGGCTGCTTTCGGGTAGGGCGGAGCCTCTCCCCGACTGAAACTGATACGGGGACCCCTCAGGCTCCGCCCTCCCCGGCGCAGCCCCGGAGGTGAGTTGTGCTACGTATCCTGTGTCCATCGTGCAAGTTCGTGTTCATGCGGTTGACGCCCGCGGATGAAGAGGAACGGGTGATTTGTCCGCGCTGCGGCACGCGGTTCGAGCCAGACGAGGAGGAAATTGTTGATCCGGAAGACGACTGAGGCCGTTCCGTCTGGTCGCGAGGTAATCCAGCGGGTGACCACTTCAAGCGGCGAGTGGCAGCTGCAGCGCCGCGACGGTCACTACGAGATCATCTGTAACGGCGTCTTCCTGATGGCCAGCTACAATCGGGAGTCCGACCGGCAACTCGCCCATCTGGCACTAGAGCGGGTTACCGGAGGTGAACTGAGGGTCGTGGTGGGTGGGCTCGGGATCGGATTTACGGCTCAGGCCGCGCTCGAGGATCGCCGAGTTGCGAGATTGGATATCGTGGAACTCGAGCCGCTGGTCGTCGGCTGGCACCGGACGTACTTCGCGGACCTGTGCCGCCAGCCCCTCGACGACCCGCGCGTGAGGTTGATTCAGGAGGATCTCTTCAATGTCCGGCTTGAGCCGGGCACCTACGACGCGCTGCTCATCGATACCGACAACGGACCCGAGTGGTTGGCACGTGAGGTAAATCAGCGGATCTATGAACCGTCAATGGTGCAACGATTCTTCGAGGCCCTGAGACCGGGCGGAATAGTGGCCTTTTGGTCGGCCAATCCTGCGCCGGAGTTCTCGGAATTGCTTGCCTTCGAGGCTGGATTGGTCGAAGCGATTGAGTGTACGGACGAGATGGCGCCGGGACGAGCGACGACGGCGTGGGTATATCTCAGCCGCCGATCTGGATCATGACTCTCGCTTGCGGGAACATTTTCTCCGCAAGCGCGTGTCCAAACGGACGGCGGTAGGCGGCGGCGCGGAAGATCTCTTTCATCTCGGCGTAGGTGGCGCCCGCCCGAAGGGGCGTCAGCAGGTCTGCCTCGTCATCACGCAAGAGGCACAACCGGAGCCGCCCGTCGGCGGTGAGCCGCAAGCGGCCGCACTTCGCGCAGAACGGCTGGCTGATCGGACTGATGAATCCGAGCACGCCCGCCGCTCCCATCAGCCGGTAGGTCCGCGCCGGATCCTCGCCGGAGAGATCGAGCGGGGTCAACGGCCCCAGCGCTGCTTCGATCTTCTCCATCGTCTCCTCGGACTTCACCACGCCGGCCTCGGCAAAATCGCCAACGCTGCCGAACGGCATCATCTCGATGTAGCGCACTTCCCATGGGCGTTCGACCGTCAGAGCGGCCAACGAAACAACGTCGTCCTCATTGAACCCGCGCACGACGACTGAGTTGAGCTTGATCGGGAGCAGGCCGGCCGCTTCCGCGGCGGCGATCCCTGAGAGGACCTTCTCGACCTTTCCCCCGCGCGTGATCCGGTGGAACTTGTCCGGATCCGTTGTATCGAGGCTAACGTTGATCCGGTTCAAACCGGCATCCGCGAGGGGTCGTGCCAGGTATTCCAGGAGCAGGCCGTTCGTGGTCATGGCGATCTCATCAATGCCGGAGGTCGCATGAATTTCTCGGACCAGCTCGACAATGCCCGGACGCACCGTCGGTTCGCCACCCGTCAGGCGCACCTTCCGCACGCCCAGCTCCGCAGCGACGCGGACCAATAGCAGTAATTCATCGTCCGTCAGGAGCTCGTCCTGAGGACGGAAGTCGATCCCCTCAGCCGGCATGCAATACACGCAGCGGAGATTGCAGCGGTCGGTCAGGGAAATGCGGAGATCGGTGAGCTCGCGCCCGTACTGATCCTTCATCGTTCCTCCGGGATAACGAAGACGATTATAGCAGGGGAGGGGAGGAGTCGGGCGGGAAGAGACGAAACCCACAAATACCCAGAAGTTGAAAGGTGAATCACCTGTCAGTTTCCCGTACCGTCAGCCGCCCCAAGCGTCAGCGTGGGCAGCGCACACGGCAGCGTCTGCTTGATGCCGCGGAGGCAGCCTTTGGCCGCCACGGCTACTTCGAGACCTCGATCACGGATATCACCCGCGAAGCAGACGTTGCCCAAGGCACGTTCTACGTGTACTTCCCCAGCAAGAAGGCGATCTTCTCCGAACTCGTCCGCGAACGGAGCCACGACCTGAGGCGGACGATCCAAGAGGCGGTTGCGGGGTTCTCCGACCGGCGCGACGTTGAGCGTGCCGGATTCACGTCGTTTTTTGACTTCATCCGGGGCCATCCCGCCATGTACCGGATCGTCCGGCAGGCGGAGTTTGTCGACCCGAATCTCTTTCGCTGGTACTACCGCCGGTTTGCCGACGGCTACGTGCATGGCTTGCGTGAAGCGATCGAAGCGGGGCAGATTCGCAATCTCGACCCTGAGGTGCTGGCATTCTGCCTGATGGGCATTGCCGACTTCCTCGGGATGCGCTACGTGCTGTGGGAGAAGCAGGTGCCGAAACCGGCCGTCATTGACGCCGTGATGGAATTCATGATGAGCGGGCTCGACGGCGCAGGGCGGACGAAGTAGTGGCGGGTATCGCTGCGCTCAGCACCTACTTTCCCTCGGAGTATCAGACGTCCCGGGAGATCGCCGAGGCCACCGGCATTCCGGTGGAGGTCATCGAGCAGAAGTTCGGGTTGCGCGGAAAGCATCGAGCCGCCTCTGACGAGCACGTGTCAGCGATGGGGACTCAGGCCGCGCGTCCGCTCCTGGAGTCGGTCCGCCCGGACGAGATCGGGGCGTTGATCTATTTTGGGAGCGCGCACAAAGATTACTATCTTTGGTCCGTGGCGCCGAAAATCGCGCACGCCCTGGGTCTAGATAACGCCTTCTCGTTCGAGTTGATGAATACCAGCGCATGCGGTCCGATCGCGTTGAAGGTGGCGCGGGACATGCTCACGGCGGATCCTGGTCTGAAATCGATTGTGCTGGTAGGGGCATCGCGAGAGTCGCGGGTCATCAACTATCGCAATCACCGGGCGCGCTTCGCGTTCAACTTCGCCGACGGTGCCGCGGCAGCGCTCGTCCGGCCGAGCGGCGGCCACGAGATCCTCGCCACAGCAGCGGTGACCGACGGATCGTTTGCCGACGACGTGATGATTCCAGCCGGCGGGTCTGTGCATCCGCCGTCCCCGGAGACCTTGGAACGGGACATGCACCGGGTGGACGTGCCTGACGTCGACCGTATGAGGGCGCGACTCGACCCAGTCTCCTTACAGCGCTTCGTGACCGTGACCCGTAAGGCCGTACAGGACAGTGGGTCATCCGTCGATGACATCGACTTTCTCGCGATGCTGCACACCAAACGCTCACTCCACGAGGAGTTGCTCCGGACGCTCGGACTGGAGCCGCATCAATCGCTCTACCTCGAGGAGTTCGGACACATGTCATCCATCGATCCGTTTGTCGTGCTGTCCGAAGCCGAAAGACGCGGGCTGCTGAACCGTGGTGACCTGGTTGTGGCTCTGTCGGCGGGAACCGGGTACACGTGGGCTGCGACGGCGATCAGATGGTGATGTGGGGCATCTGGCACTGGTTGGAACGGCGGGCGGATATCAACCCGACGAAACCGGCGTTGATCGACGGAGACCACGCACTCACCTATCGGGATCTCCGCGACCGAGTGGCTGCTCTCGCCGGCGGGCTGCAGGCCTTCGGCGTGCGCCGCGGGGACCGGGTGGCGGTGCTGTCCATCAACCGCGCCGAGTACATCGAGGTGATCTTCGCGGCTGCGAGGATCGGCGCGATCGTGGCACCGTTGAACTGGCGTCTCACCGCTGCGGAGCTCGCCTTCCAAGTGGGCGATAGTGAGCCCGCGATTCTCTTCGTGGATCCCGAGTTGGGGCCGCTGGCGGAAGCGCTGCGCAAACAGCCCGAGGCCCGAACGCTGGAGACCTTTGTCGCGTTCTCCGATCCCGCAGGACCGCTCCCGTGGGCCCGCCCGTATGCGGAATTGTCCGAACAGAAGGCAGCCATGCCTAGCGGGCGATTCGACGATCCGCTGCTGATCCTGTACACCTCGGGAACGACGGGTCGGCCGAAGGGCGCCGTCCTCACGCAGGCCGCGCAGTTCTGGAACAGCATCAACATCAGCACCGCGGTGAGTCTTACCGCGGCGGACGTGACACTGAACCTGCTGCCGATGTTTCACTCCGGAGGCGTCGGGCTGATCGTCCTGCCGAGTTTGCACCTGGGCGCCACGGCCGTGCTGCAGCGGAAGTTTGATCCAGAGGAGACGGTGCAGTTGATCAGCGCGCACGACGTCACCGCAATGTTCGGGGTACCGTCGATCTACCGGATGCTGCTCCAGACCGACGCGTTCCAGAAGGCCGACCTGCGCCGGGTTCGGTTCAGCTGCGGCGGGGCGCCCTGTCCGCTCACAATCATCGAGGCCTTTCGTGACCGGGGACTGCTCTTCCAGCAGGGCTACGGCCTTACCGAGACGGCGCCGACGTGCACTCTCATTCCTGCTGCGGACGCCTTTCGGAAGGCGGGCTCGGCCGGGAAGGCGGCGCTGCATGTGGAGGTTCGTGTGGTCGATGAGGACGGGCGCGACGTCCGGCCCGGCGAGATCGGCGAGGTATGGACCCGCGGCCCCAACCTCTTCTCGGGATACTGGAAGCGGCCCGAGGCGACGGCCGAGGTCTTCGCGCCGCCCGCCGAAGGTCCTCGAGACGCATCGGGATACGCGGGGTGGTGGTTCCGAACCGGTGACCTGGCCAGTATTGACGATGAAGGGTTCATCTACATCGTCGATCGCAAGAAAGACATGATCATCTCCGGCGGTGAGAACATTTATCCGGCTGAGGTGGAGGATGTACTGTACCGCCACCCCGCGATCGCTGATGTCGCGGTGATTGGTGTCGCAGACGACCGATGGGGTGAGGTGCCCAAAGCGGTCGTGGTGCTCGCGCCGGGGCTGACCCTTACGTATGAAGATCTCAAAGCGTTTTGTGAGGGCAGGCTTGCCCGCTATAAAGTTCCCAAATCGATGGCGGTCACCGACATCCTCCCCCGAAACGCCGCAGGGAAAGTGCTCAAGCGTGTGCTGCGCGACCAGTTCTCGCCGGCGGAACGGCCGAAGGTTTAGCCGATGCCCCACGCGCGCGCAAACGGCATCAACCTCTACTACGAGATGACGGGATCCGGTCCGGCAATTGTGCTGCTGTCGGGCCTGGGCGCAGACGGGCATTTTTGGTACCAACAGGTTCCCGCGCTCGCTGCGCGCTTTTCGGTGATTGCCGTAGACAATCGTGATGCCGGCCGGTCCGACAAGCCCGAGGTGGCGTATACGCTTCGAACGATGGCCGACGATGTCGCGGGCTTGCTCGACGCGCTGGAAATTCCATCGGCTCATCTCGTCGCCGCTTCGATGGGCGGGTTTATTGCACAGGAGTTTGCGCTCGCGTATCCGCAGCGGCTGCGCCGGCTGGTGTTGTGCTGTACCTCATTCGGGGGCCTGAA
Source organism: Armatimonadota bacterium (assembly GCA_020028455.1). Taxonomy (GTDB): domain Bacteria; phylum Sysuimicrobiota; class Sysuimicrobiia; order Sysuimicrobiales; family Kaftiobacteriaceae; genus JACPRY01. The sequence continues at coordinate 21,661 of JAHZOA010000006.1, forward strand.
CAGCGAGCCGATCCCGCCGCAAACGACGCAGGTGTTGCTCTCGCGCACCGGCGATCCCGAGCGCGACCTGAGGGCTTTTCTCGCATTACAGTTCGGAACTGACTATCCGCGCCAGCATGCCCGCGACATCGACACGTACGTGAAGTGGCGCGTGAACCATCCGCAGCCGCTGCCGTCGTATCACCGTCAACAGGCGGCATCGATGCAGCACAACACGGAAGACCGGCTGGGTGCACTCCAGCATCCGGTGCTCGTTTTGCACGGCGGGAGAGACCAGGTGGTGCCGGTCCGCAACGCGGAGTTGCTGGCGGCGAAGTTGCCAAATGCCAGACTACGCATTTTTGAAGACGCCGGTCACCTCGTGCTGTGGGAGTATGCGGAGCAGGCGAACCAGATGATCATCGAGTTCCTTCAGGCAAATTAGCGGAAGCAACCTAGTGGTCGGGGAGGTGGGACGGCTGTGGCAGAGGCTGCACGATCATATCGAGACAGAGGAGGACAAACGATGAAGTTGTTACGAGCTATAACGGTCCTGCTGGCGCTGGTGGCATTGGTCATGGCTGCCGGATACCAGCCGGTACTCGGCCAGGCGGCGACGATCAAGGTCGGCGTGATCATTCCGCTCACCGGACCGGTCGGCGTCAGTGGTCAGGCCATGCAGAAGGGCTACACGCTCGCGCTGGACGAGATCAACCAGAATCCACCGCTCGGCCGAAAGGTCGAGTTGGTCATCGAGGACGACCGCGGTGATCCGCCGACGGCGGCAGCGGCATTCCTGAAGTTGGTGAACCGTGACCGGATTGATATCCTGGTCGGCGGGCTCCAGTCCGCCACCTCGATCGCGGTCGGTGCTCAGGTTCTGCAGCGACCCATCCTAATGGCCTGGACCGGCGCGGCGTTCCCGGGCTTTGAGACGATGCTCAAGGACGCCGACTGGTTCTTCCACTATCACCCCTGGCAGTACAACAACGCCGACTCGACCTGGCGCTTCATCCGCAGTACAGGAGCGAAGACCGCGACGCTCGCGGTTGAGGATGGTCCTTTCGGCTCCAGCGCCATTGTCGAATCAGGAGCCTTCGCCCGGAACCATGGCATCACCATCACGTCGACCGAGACCTTTAAGACCGGCTCGCCGGACCTGACGCCTTTGCTGACAAAGGCCAAGGGAGCCAATGCCGACGTCTTCGTACTGGTGGGCTTCGATCAGGACGTGGTGCCGGTGGCCACCCAGGCACGGCAGGTCGGGTTTTCCCCGAAACTGATCCTGGCCGCTCCACCATCCTGGCCGGTCGGGTTCGAGAAGCTGGCCGCCGGAAACAACATGGCCGGGATGGCGCTGTGGACCGCCGAAAACGGCCACCCTGCTTCGCGCACCTTTGTGAGGCGGTATCGGGAGCGATTCAACGAGGAGCCCACGTCGTATTGGGCGCCGCTGGCCTATACCAATCTCATCACGGTCGCTGATGCTATCCGCCGCGCGGGCAGCCTGGATCTCGCTGCGCTGACTCGGGCAATGAAAGCGACGGATTATGAAGGGCCGATCGGAATGCGGCTCACGTTCAAGCGATCCATCCAGGGCCAGAACCAGGGCTTCACCAGGCTGATTGCGTTCCAGTGGCAGAATGGCAAGCAGGTCGTGGTGTGGCCGCAGGAGGTTGCAGGAGGCAGACTCGTCTACCCGGCGTTGTACAGGTAAAGAAAGGCTTAGGGCTTGGGGCTGAGGGCTTGGAACCTGGGCCCCAGGCCCTCTAAGTCTCGCGGGAGCCGTATCCATCGAGACCTTCATCCAAATGCTCATCTTCGGTGTGCTCCGATCGGGGCTCTATTCGCTCGCCTCGGTGGGGCTGGCACTGTCGGTGGGGGTCATCGGCATCGTGAACTTCGCGCACGGCGAGTTCCTCATGCTGGGCGCCTACATGGGCTATTGGCTATTCGCTTCTTACGGGGTGGATCCACTGGCGGCGATCCCTCTCGGGGCGGCCGGCATCTTCCTCATCGGGAGCCTCACATACCGGTCGGCGATCCAACGCGTGCTCAGAGCGCCGGAGCTGAACCAGATGCTGCTCACCTTCGGCATCTCGATCTTCTTGCAGAACTTGGCCATCATTTTGTGGACGGGAGATCCACGCGTGGCGACGGTATCTTACAAAGCCACGGCGGTTTCGCTCGGGCCGTTCACCGTGGGCCTGCCTCAGCTCCTCGTCTTCGCGGTGGCGATGACGTTGACGCTGAGCCTTTACGCGGTGCTCGGCAGGACTCGGATCGGCAAAGCGATGCGTGCCGTCGCGCAGAACAGGCTGGGCGCCAGCCTCCTCGGGATCGAGGTGGATCGGGTGTATCTGCTCGCGTTCGGCCTATCGACAGCGCTCGCCGGCACCGCCGGACTCATGATCACACTGCAACTCTCCGTCTCGCCGTTCATCGGCCTCCTGTACACGCTGAAAGCGTTTGCCATCATCGTCATCGCGGGGTTGGGCAATATCAACGGCGTGATTTACGCAAGCCTCGTCCTGGGACTCTCGGAGGCCTTCGTCGAGTTTTACGTGCCACAGGGCGGAGGATGGGCGGAAGGGGTCTTCTTCCTGCTGATCTTGCTTGTGCTGCTGGTCCGGCCACAGGGGCTCTTCAAATGAGCGGGCGGCAGGCCGTCCAGGTCCTTGCGCTCGCCGTCGTCCTCGTCGCCGCTGTCGCGTTCCCATTCTGGGCGAACCGCACCCAGCCGTACTATCTGCAGATCGCTATCAACATCATCAGCTTTGCCATCCTGGCTCTCTCGTGGGACATGCTGGCCCGCACCGGCCAGCTGTCCCTTGCCCATGCGGCTTTCTATGGCTTGGGCGCCTACACGTCGGCACTCGTCACGACGCGGATGGGTCTTCCAATTTTCCTCGGCATGCTGCTGGGAAGCCTTGTTGCGGTGGTCGTTGCGGCAGGTCTGGGGATGCTGACGCTGCGGCTGCGGGGGATTTACTTTGCGATCGGCACGCTGGCCTTCAGCGAGACCCTCCGCGTGGTCACGAACCAGTTGCGGTTTACCGGGGGCGCTACAGGACTCGTGGTGCCCCCGCTGCTGGGCGGCCAGCGGGTGCCTCAGTATCTGCTCATCCTTGCGGTCCTGCTGCTCGCCGTCGTCGTGTCATGGATGGTGAACCGATCCCGGTGGCACTTCGCATTTACGGCGATCCGCACCAACGAAGCGGTGGCCGGCGCCATGGGCGTGGACGTCGTGCGTTTTAAGGTCCTGGCCTTCATGATCAGCGCCTTCTTCGCCGGTATCACCGGCGCCTATTACGCACACGTGTTCTTGTTCATCAGCCCCATCGAGGTCTACAGCCTGGCCGTGTCTGTGGGCGCGCTCGTGGCACCAATTTTCGGCGGCCTGTACACGACCGCCGGCCCGATATTGGGAGCGGTGGTATTGCGAGTCGGCGAAGAGATCTTGCGGTCCACGGTCCAGCGCGGGTATCCCATCATCTACGGCCTCATCCTTGCCCTCGTCATCCTGTACATGCCGCGCGGACTCATCGGGGTCTGGGCCTCGGTGAAATCCGGCCTGGCAACGGGTCGGAAGGAGACACGTGAGCCTGCTGGTCCTTGACGGGGTGACCAAGGCCTTCGGCGGTCTCGTGGCCGTGGACGGCCTCTCGCTCGATGTGCGTCCGGGCGAGATCTTCGCGCTGATCGGGCCGAACGGGGCCGGAAAGTCGACCACGTTCAATCTCATCTCCGGATTGCTGGGTCCGGATCGGGGCCGCATCGTTCTTGACGGCGCTGACATTACTGAGATCACGCCTGCGTCCCGCGCACACCTGGGAATCGGCCGGACCTTTCAGCTGATGCAGCCGTTCCACGACATGACCGTCGTAGAGAATGTCATGACGGGTGAATTGTTCGGTCACACTGTCCCCAAGTCGCTGGCCGAAGCGCGGCGCGATGCGGAGGCCATCTGCCACATGGTCGGCCTCGACCAACTCGTGAATCGGGACGTCACCGGCCTGGGCGTCGCGAACCTGAAGCGGCTGGAAATTGCCCGGGCCCTGGCCACGCACCCGAGGCTGCTGCTGCTGGACGAAGTGATGGCCGGGCTGACGCTGACCGAAGCCCGCCAGGCGGTGGCCGTGATCCGGCAGGTCAGAGAGACCGAGGTCACTGTGCTGCTGATTGACCACGTGATGAGCAGCGTGCGGGACCTCGCCGACCGTGTCGCCGTGTTGAACTTCGGCAAGAAGATCGCTGAAGGTAGTTTCCAGACTGTCGCGGCGGATCCAGATGTGATCGAGGCGTATCTCGGAACGGAAGAAGGGGACACCCATCAGCACTGACGGTGCACTGCTGCATCTCGGTGGGATCCACGCCGGATACGGCCGCATCCAGGTATTGTGGGATGTCCGTCTGCGCGTGAATCCTGGCGAGATCGTCTGCTTGGTCGGTGCGAACGGTGCCGGAAAGACGACGCTGCTGCGGGCGATTACCGGTGTGCTGCCGCCGCGGGGAGAGGTTGCGTTTGAAGGCCGGTTGATCACAGGACGCCCCACCGCGGCGATCGCGCGCATGGGCATTGCGCATGTGCCGGAGGGGCGCCAGCTGTTTCCCGCGATGTCGGTGCGCGACCACCTCGAGCTGGGCGCGGCCTTTGTGCCTGGTGCCTGGGAACGCCGCGAGAAGACGACGGAGGAGATCTTCACGCTCTTCCCTAGGTTGCATGAGCGGCAGCACCAGCTCGCTGGCACGATGAGCGGTGGTGAGCAGCAGATGCTGGCGGTGGCCAGAGCGTTGATGGCGCGGCCGAAGCTGCTGCTGGTGGATGAGCCATCTCTTGGGCTGGCCCCGGTGCTGGTACAGACGCTGTTTCGCACGCTGCAGGAGATCAACCGGCACGGTCTGACGGTACTTCTCGTCGAGCAGAACGTCCGGCAAACTCTGCAGATGGCTCATCGCGGCTACGTCATCGAAAACGGGCGCATTGTGCTGGAGGGCACCGGCTCAGAGCTGCTCGCAAACGAGCATGTGAAGGTCGCGTACCTGGGACTATGAATCCCCCTACACTCGAAGGAAAAGTGTCGATCGTGACGGGCGCGGGCTCCGGGATCGGGCGGGCCATTGCCCTGGCGCTGGCCGAAGCGGGCGCGGCAGTCGACGTGGCCGATCTCGATGAGAAACGCGCAGAGCACGTCGTGCGCGAGATTGAGGGTGGGGGCGGACGTGCCGCAGCCACGTCGGTCGACGTCTCCGATTCGACGTCTGTGCGCGCGATGGTCGACGTTGTGGCGCAAACATTCGGTCCCGCCGATATCCTCGTCAACAACGCCGGGCTACAGTACGTGGCGCCGATCACCGAGTATCCCGAGGAGAAGTGGCATCGTCTGGTCGGGGTCATGTTGACCGGTACATTCCTGTGCACCAAGTACGTGCTGCCGGCCATGATCAACCGGCGGTGGGGGAGGATCATCAACATCGCATCGGCCCACGGGCTCGTGGCGTCGCCGTTCAAATCTGCCTATGTCTCATCGAAACATGGCATCGTCGGTTTTACGAAGGTCGCGGCGTGGGAGGTTGCGGAATCCGGCGTCACCGTCAACGCGGTGTGCCCCGGGTACGTCCGCACCCCACTTGTGGAGAGCCAAATCGCCGACCAGGCGCGGGTGCATAGGATTCCTGAAACAGAGGTGGTCGAAAAGATCATGCTCCAGCCCGCGGCAATCAAGCAGTTGATCGAACCGGAGGAAGTCGCGGCGCTGGTCAGATACCTGTGCACCGATGAAGCCCGGATGATTACCGGTGCTGCGTTGAGCATCGACGCCGGATGGACTGCCCGATAACTCCAACGGAGGTACGGTGAATGCCCGAACGCCTTGCTGATGACACGGCCCGATGGCAAGAGGAGATGCAGCGCAATGCGCAGCGCATGACCAACTTTGCCACCCTGATGCTGAATCCGGCACCGGCAGTTGTCGGCGCAACTCCCCGCGAGGAGATCTACCGGAAAGGCAAAGCGCGACTCTATCGTTATGTATCCTCCAAGTCGCGGCACGTACCGCTGTTATTCGTTCCCAACCTCGGGCTGAGCCGGCCATACGTCTTCGATCTGACTCCGGGAGGGAGTTTCATCGAATATATGACCGGCCACGGATTCGATTTCTATCTGCTGGACTGGGGGCAGTTCGGCCCGGAGGATCGCGATCTGACGATGGGCGAGTGCATTACCCGGGTCCTGCCCCGGATGGTCCGGAAGGTGCTGGACACCTCAGGTGCTGAGCAGCTCTCGATGCTGGGATACTGCATGGGCGCCACGCTCACCGCATCGTATCTCGGCCTGGAGCCCGAGTCCCCCGTAGTCTCGTTCATCAACATGGCGGGGCCGATCGATTTCGCGAAATCGGGTCTCTTCGGCGTGTGGCTCGACAAGCGGTATTTCGATGCGGACAAAGTCGTGGATGCATTCGGACAGCTCCCGGTCGAGATGGTTATGGCGGGGATGAAGCTCCTCAAGCCGACCATGGAATTCACCTCGCGTCTCAACCTGTGGTGGAACCTCTGGAATAAGGATTACATTGACGGCTTCAAAGCCCTCAATCAGTGGGCCAACGATTACGAGCCCATGCCCGGCGAGTTTTTCCGGGAGTGGATCAAGTCGTTCTACCAGGACAATCGGCTGATTCGAGGTGAGTTGCGCTATGCCGGTCGGCCGGTCCGCCTGCAATCTGTTCGGTGCCCCGTGCTGGCCGTTGGAGCAAAGGAGGACCACATTGTGCCGGCGGAAAGCGTGAGGGCGCTGCTTGAGGTCGTGGGAAGCACGGACAAAGAGTACCTCGAGCTCCCCGGCGGACATATCTCGCTCATCGCCGGGCGCAGCGCCCCGGTTCACTGCTGGCCTAAGATACACAGCTGGCTGGTTGAGCACGATACAGCGGGGTGAGAGTATGGCCACAAAGACCGGGCCGGAAGCACTACTAGAATTTTGGAAGCAACAAATGGGAGAAGGGAATATCTGGCGCCCGTTCATGGACCAGGGGATTGCCGCCTGGGCGGCGCTCATGGCTCGAGGACCGGTCAGCCCTGACCTCATGGCGCAGTGGAAGCAGTTCCTGGACGAGTGGATTGCGGCGTGGGGGAAAGCCCTCGAGCAAGCCATGGGAACCGAAGCCTTCGCGCAGGCGCTTGGGAGATACCTCGAGCAGTGGACCGCCGTACAGGCGACAGCGCAGAAAGCCTCGGCCGACATGGCGCAGGCGCTTGGAATGCCATCCCGCGCTCAGCTGTCGAATGTCGTACGTCAAGTCACGGATATGGAGGAGCGGATCGAAGTGCTTACGGATCAGGTCGGCGCGCTCGCGTCGCGGATCGAATCACTCATCCATGGCAGCACCCCAACCCGCACACAGTCCAGGGCGACACGCCGCCGTGGGCAGCGACGCGCCGCCCACGGGGGGAAGAAGCGACGATGAAGCGCGTTCTCAAACGATACTCAAACCGAAAACTCTACGACATCCAGGAGAGTCGGTACGTGACGCTGGAGGACGTGGCAGAGATGATCCGGAACGGCAGGGACGTGTCCGTGGTCGACGCCGACACGGGTGAGGATCTCACTGCGATGATCCTCACAGAAATCCTAGTTGAGGCTGCGCGGAGTCGGCGCGCGAGCCTGCCCGCCGCGTTCTTGTCGCAGCTCATCAGATACGGAGATGCCTGGGACGAGTTTGCGCAAAAAAGCCTGCGCGCCAGTATGGGAGCAGTTGCGACGAGTCAGCGGGAGTTCGAGCGAATCTTCCAAGAGTGGGCGACCCACACGGGGCTGTCCGTGTCCGACGAACGGCAGGCGCGGAAGGCGAGAAAGCAAAAAACGAGAGGCAGGTCGACTGCCTCTCGTCCTCGCGCGCGTCGTTAGCCCTGAGCCGGGGTGTAGAAGCGAAGCCAGTAATCTCGTGCTTCCGTTACGGCGTCTGCCGCCGCCAGCTGGAGCTCCGAGTACAGCCGGATCCCTTCTTTGGCTGTGGCCGCAGAGACCACCGCAAGCTGGTCGAAGATGTTCTGGCCGGCCTGCGCCCACAGGTTGATGAGGTCGCGGTTCTTAGCGCTGGATTCGACGAACACTTCCTGCGTCTTTCGAGCTGTTTTCATGGATCGGCCTCCTTTGAGGCAATTGACGTGTAAGAGAAATATAACGCACCGCGTCATAACTGTCAAGAAAACTTTACGCGATGCGTCAAATTGGGAGGTCGGCACATGAGGGAGTTCCGCCCGGGACAACGAGCTTCGGTCACCAAAACGATTTCTGAAGCCGACGTCTACGCATTCGCGGGGATTACTGGTGATTTCAACCCACTGCACGTCGACGCGGAATTTGGCCGGCGCAGCCGGTTTGGGGAGCGGATCGCGCATGGGATGCTCACGGCCGGGTTGATCTCCGCCGTGCTCGGGATGAAACTCCCCGGGCCCGGAGGCATTTTCCTCGGGCAGACCTTGCAGTTTCTGAAGCCTGTCAAATTCGGAGACACGATTACGGCTGAGGTCGAGGTCATCTCTTACCGGAGTGAAAAGCGAATCCTCACCCTAAGGACGTCCTGCACGAACCAGCGGGGCGAACAGGTGATCGGGGGGGAGTCGGTGTTGATGGTGGACCCGGATGAGAATTAGTCAAGGCTTGCTAAATATCAGTTAAATGTTGCGCCGTTGCTGCGGATGGGTACAATAGACAGGACGCGGGAACAAACAGAACAAGAAATCCGTCTTATCGGACGGAACTACCACGAGGCGGTGAACGGATTGGCGAGAGCGGCTACACGAACGGCAACCCGGACCCCAGCTCGGGCCAGGCCAAAGGCATCGGCCCGGAAGGCCCGCAAATGGCTCCTCGAGCGTTGTCCGCACGGGCTTATGAGGGGTACCTGTGCGATCTGCCTCCAGATCGAGGATGAAACCATCGATCTGCAGACCGGCAAACTAGCGCCAGAAGAGCGCGTGGGCAAGCGGGCGGTAGAGGAAGAAGAGGAAGAAGAGGAAGATTAAGTCGGCCGAGGGATACTGTTGCGGCGATTGTGGCAGAGGTTGCGGGGAGCGGTGAAGTGGGTGCTCGACAGGCCGATCGGTATCGAGCGCAAAGCGAACCCGCTCGACACGCTCTACCACCGCCAGATGCCCCCGCGGCTCGGGTTCAACTGGCTTGCGCTGGTCCTCGGACCCTTTTGGTATTTCTTCGTTGGGATGTGGGTGCTCGGAGCCATCTTGCTGAGCATCGCGTTTCTCAGCGGTGGACTCCTTGCGCCGTTTGTTTGGATCTATGCCGGACTGAAAGCGAATGAGGACCTGCTAGATTACCGGATAATGCAGAGAAGCTTCTACTAGACTACGGGATAAAGGGATAAGGGGATAAAGGGATTAGGTGAAAGCCTAGTCCTTTTTGCTTTACTTATCCCCTTATCCCTCTCTCCCATTATCCCGTAGTATACTTTTCGCGTGCCGCTGTAGCTCAGTGGTAGAGCGCCTCACTTGTAATGAGGGGGTCATCGGTTCGAATCCGATCAGCGGCTCCACTTTTTGACGACCGCGCGAGCTGGCAGAGGTCCCTCGGCTCGCTTCGCTCGCTCGGGACACTCGACTCGTCTTGGAAGGGAAGGGGCCGAAGGCCACGAGCGAGTCCGCTGAAGGCGGACGAGTCGAGTGGGTTCGACTCCCACCGGCGGCTCCAAAACCTCGCATAAACCTACACTTTCGCGACATCGGCCTGCGCCCCAGCGGAAACTGTAAGGCTGGTGTAAGCCAGGCCCTCATGACGGCGGGTAGTCCTCACACCGCGTCCACTTCAACTTGGCTGAGCGTCACAGGCGTTTGTACTCGCAATGTGTTCTGAATCTCAGCCACCTTGTCCGTCTGCCACATCAGTTCGCGGATTTGCTCTTCGCTAGCATGCGCCGTAACTTTAGCCCGATAGGCAACGTTCTTCGCCGGTTCTCCCTCAGCTCCGAAGTCGCCGTCGACATCAACTGCCACGCGCTCGATCTTGACGCCCTTTTTCGTTGCTTCACGATAGATGTCATTACAGTAGCAAGTGGCTAGGGCCAAGAACAAGAGCTCTCCGCCACTCGCTTTCGAGCCGAACCCTGTAGGTTTGGGTGGAATCGTGATGGAATGAGCATTGTCACCTGTTTTCAGAGTGAGCCTATGCTGGCCTTCGCTATTCTCGATATGGGCGCTAATTTTCATAAGGCACCTCCTCGTGGTCGTCTATGCGACTCTCGTGGTATCCCCCTGCGAAACTTGTCAAGCATTTTGCTGGGCCACCTCTAACGCAGATAGGTCAACTTGAAATAGCCTGGTTGGATGCTGCCGAACTCGGTCCGGACCGAGTTGTGGTGGGTACAAATTCCCTCGGCGGCTCCACACGAACCTTCCTACACTGCCTTTACGCCCACCTCAGATAGGAAATTCTTGACCCGAGGCAAGACCAAATCGCTCCGCACAAATGCCTGAATGTGACCGAGCCCGGCTAGAGAAAAGAACCTCCCTCGGGGCAACCGTTCCGCATACCCTTTGGCCTGTGGGAATGTTTCATCAGCTTCACCGGCATAGACCAAGCAGGGCATGGCCGGCAGCAGCGCGGGTGTTAATTCAATCGGTCGTGCCATGCATGCGAGCAGCGCCTCTCGATCGTTGGCCATGAAGATCGCTCTGCCCTCTGGCCTCAAACCACCCATGCGTTGGTCCAAAAACTCGACGAAGGCATCGAGCCCTTTTTGCAAAGCCTCTTTCATTGGCTCAGGCGCCGGACCAAAGCCTCCCAGGATGAGCGAGGAGACGCGCTCTGGAGTCGTGTTCGCAACGTCCCTCACGATCCGCGCGCCCATGGAGTATCCCCAGAGGTGGACCTTGGGCACATCCAGTGCGTCGAGCACGGCCAGAATGTCACCCACCATGAACTCCGGAGAGTAGGCTGTGGGGTCATGTGGCTTCTCGCTTGCGCCATGCCCTCGGGCGTCGAGAAGGATGACCTGATAGTCGTCCTTCAATTGCTCGACGTAGTTTGAAAGACGCCATCCCGTGAGGCTTACGGCAAAGCCGTGGTGGAGGAGCAGGGGGACGCCCTCGCCGTCGACTTCGTAGTGGATGCGGACCCCATGGCTGTAGATATCCGCCATACGCGTCACTCCATGCCGCGGTCGATTAGACTTTCGAGATAGCTCTTTCGTTCCAGCGAGCCTTCCAACTTCCTCCGACTGAAATGGCCGAACACTCTTGGCTTAAAAGCTTCATCGGGACTGGGAGATCGTCTTCGCGGGCAATGCCGTAATGACATGCGGGAGTCGTGGCTGGGTCTCTGATGCGCTCGCTCCGCGCAAAGATAGCGCTCGTGCTCCTGGCATCCGTCTTCGTCACCTTCTCAATCCTCACATTCATTCAGGCCATCCGGGATCAGCGTCAGCATCTAGCCGCCCAACGCGATGTGAATGTTGCGGTTACCGGTAGCCTGGCTGAGTCTCTTGGTCGCGAAGGACTTGCTCGCGCTGATCGGCTACGCCTGCTTATCAAGGGCTACGTACGATCGAAGAGCATTCGACACATCCGCGTCCTGAATCGTGACTATCGGGTCATTGCAGCTTCCAATCCACGAAACGCCGGGAGACTCTACCGAACTCCCGATGTGCAGGAACCTGTCGAGCACGGCATCACTGCGGTAACAATTTCTCGAGCGATATGGACTCCAGTTTTGCGCGTGACCGCACCGGTCCGGCAGGGCAGCCGGTTGATCGGAGCCCTCGAGGTTGAGTTTACGTTACCTCCCGCTCAGGCTGGGTTGTGGCCTTTCGTCCGTCAGGCGGCACCCGTCTCATTGGTGATGACCGGCGTGCTCACACTGGCGTTGATGTGGCCGCTGACGTTGATTGTGGTGAGGCCGATCACCAGGTTCGCGCAGCTGTCACATGATCTGGAACGAGGGAACCTGCTCATTGAGATCCCGAATCAGGGCGCCGATGAGCTTGGCCAGCTGGGCCGGACGCTGGCCAAGACCCGTGATTCCCTCCGAGAGCTCAATAAGCTGCAGAATCAAGCGCTGCGCAAAACGTGGAAGGACGAAAATCACTTATCAGGTCTGCCGGGAAATCAGGCGGTGCAGCGGGAGCTGCGGAGGCGACTAGACAGTGGAGAGGGGTTCGTCGCGCTGTATGCTGACCTGGACTCTCTCACGGCGTTCAACGGACGGTACGGACTTGAGCGCGGCGATCAGGTCATCCGGTTCACTGCACGCACGCTCCAGGAGACGCTGCGGACTTATGGGGGGCTCGGGGATTTTGTTGGACATGTGGGCGGCGGCGACTTTGTTCTGATCGTGAACCCCCGCCGGGCCAATACGGTGGCCCAGACGGCCGTCCATGCGTTCGAGGCTGGTGTCCTGGATTTCTATGATGGAGAGGATCTCGAGCGTGGATACATTATGGCCAAGGACAACGAGGGCGGTCTCGGCCAGCTGCCCTTGGCCGGTCTGACCATCGTGGGGGTCCCCGTTGCCGCGCGCCATGCGAGCATCTTCAAGATCGATGAAGCCGCGGCCGAGCTCAAAGCCACTGCGAAGCGGCAACCCGGGAGCAAGTTCGTCATCGAACAGAACGAGGCCGTCAGAACCACTCACCCCATCCCGCATAGCGGATCAGAAAGTGTAGAAACATCCAGCCCAGAAACGGCATTGTGATCCACCACGGTACTTCGCGGACAATGACCTGTGTCAGGGTAGGAGTCATTGACCGCCGATCGATGATCGTATAGAGATCGATGATGACGACGAGTGCAATGACGGCGTACCACACCGTCACGTAAACCCGGTCCCAATCCATCGTGTTCCCTCCCAGCATCCGTGCCAGGTGCCGTTCCGTCGAACCTACTGTGGGGTTATTTTAAGGTCTGCGTTTGATCTGGTTGGATGAGGATACTTTCCCGGATCGTCAGCCAATCGGTGCGCACCTTCTCCCACTCTTGAATAAGAAAGCCGTGCTCTTCAAAAAGTGCACGGATGTGGGTCGCGTCGAGTCCGACGATGTCCTCGAGGATCGGGACCAGCACGCTGAGCGCATCGTCGCTCAAGATGGTGCGTTTTGCGATCTGAGTGATGTATTTGGACTCCGAAACAGCGATGGTAAACCCGTCCTGACGTCCCACGTGGAGCATCACGTGCACATCCGAGCTTCCGTCGCCGACATACACGACACGATCGCGGGGCACTCCCAATCTCACCTGCAGCTCATCCACTACGACCACCTTTCCGTAGCCCGCCGGGACGCGGATGATTGACTCGATCTCGCCGGTCTGCGGGTGGTAGGAGAACCGGGTGCCGATGACGTGGGCCGGCGGCAGGATTCCGTCGAGGGCGGCCTGGATTACCTCTTCGGGGGCAGCCGACACCACGTAGAAATCGAAGTGGTAGCCGGCAATCCCATGTTCGAGAAACTGGGTCAGTAGTCCGATGTTCCGCTTCAGGCGCACCCGCCGGCCGACCTCGATCAGGTGGTCCTTCCTGACACGACGAAACTCGGGATCGTGCCGCAACAGATAGGCGAGTTCCCCTCCCTGTTGCACCAGGTTGAGTCGAGCCAGGCCCGCAGCCTTCTCCTGATATCCGGAGATGCCGACGAGTTCACTTAATACGATGCCGGAATCGTTGAAGCTCAGCGTCTGATCGAAATCACTCGCCAGCAGATATTGCTTGACCATGAGATCTGACCTCCGAGACTCATTAAAACACAAAGGCCTGACTGGGTCTTTCCTCACCAAAATCTTACTTTCCATGCGGACGCTGCGCGCGAAAGTTGCGGTCGTGTTATTGGGAACGGTCTTCTCCCTGCTGGCAGTGGTCACAATAGTTCAGGCCTTGCAGCAGCAACGCGTTCAGCTGTCCGCCCAGAGAGATGCCAGCACCGCTGCGGTCCAGGTGTTGGCTGACTCGATCAGTGCGCATGGAATGGCCCGACCCGAGCAAGTGCGTGCATTCATCAGGCAATATGGACGCACACCCGGCGTCCGGAACGTTCGTGTCATCGGTGATGGCTATCGCGTCATTGCCGCCTCAAACGAGCGAAATCTTGGCCGAGTGTAT
>JAHZOA010000171.1 GCA_020028455.1 Armatimonadota bacterium
TCGCACCATTGTCCCCATGGGACTGCTCTGACACTCCACCGTATCCATGAGGCTGCGGATGAGGTGCATCCCCCGCCCCACTTCGTGTTCCGGGAAGTACGGCTGGTCGAGGATGGCGGTATCGAACCCCTCGCCGTCGTCTTCCACCTCGATCGTCAGCGCGTTGGGTTCCAGCGCAAACCGCAGCGTCACCCAGGTGGTGTTAGCGTGCTGGATGACGTTGGTGTAGGCTTCCGACATCGCCACGCCGATCTCGCTGGCCTGCATGTCGGAGAACCCCCCGTGCGTGGCCAGCGAGCGCAAGACGGCCCTGGCGAGGCTGACGTTCGAGGGTTGCGCGGGCAGGAGCAGCTCGGTGAATCCGGTTGTCTCGTGACTCCACTGGCCCATCGGGGCGTAACTTCACCCCGGATGGTCAAAACCCTCCGCTTTACTGACGACCCAGTCTACTGGGCTACGCTTTGTGGTGCCGGGAGCCCTAACGGCCTCTGAGAATGGCGCGAAGGTCTTTCATGAGCAAGAATAGATGCAACGGATCGGTCGGGGACGGTTCGAAGTCGAAGTGCCCATAGAACGCTTTCGCCTCATCGTCTTTGGCGTGAACCAGGACCGCCCGTGCGCCGATCTCGTTGGCCGCCGAAGCTGTTCGTTTCAGCGCATCTTTCAGGAGAGCGGCACCAAGCCCCTGGCCCCGCTCCGAGACATCTACTGCCAGTCGGGCAAGCAGGATCACAGGGATGGGGTGGCGGGCGAGGCCTTTCTTAACCCGCTCCGGGGCCTCCTCGGGCTCTATGCTTCCTGCGGCGAGTGCGTAGTAGCCGACCACTCGCCCCGCCCGATGCACGACATAGACTCTCGACGCGCCGGCCTGGTGATTCTGGAGTGCATGGCGACGTAGCCACTCTGTTAGCTCTTGCTTGCCACAGTCGAAATCCTTGACGTCGTGGGCGGCGGTCAGGGGCTCCGGCCCAGAAAGCTGTGCCACCTTAGTCCAGGACGCTTGATCGCCTCATCAGCTTCCTCAGCCGAGGCTTCTCCTTCACCGACCGGTCCAGCGCCTTCACGAACCGTTCCCAGCGGTCGGGATCGAGGCGAAAGAGACGTCGGTCGGCGATGGTCCGCTGAGCCTCGATCGTGGCGGCATCGAGCACAAATGCCGTCACCGTCTTAGCCGTGGCAGCTGCTGCCTGCCTGATCGCCGAGGATTGGCTTGAGCTTGCCCGGAGCTCCAGTCGCTCGACCTTTGCATCGCGACGCTTCTTGGCCGCAGGACTCGGCATAGAGTTCCCACCTCCGTACGGACACTAGCCGTACGACCAATTGTACGGCATTTAGCCGTACACCGTCAAGGGCAAGGAGCCAATAGGGCTAGATTATGTGTCGATGATTCTACGTACGAAGGAGGCAAAGGTAGGGACGTGTGTGCCACGCGTCAAGGTCGCGTAAAACGGGGCCTCAATTGAGTTTGCTCCCTTAGGCCGACCTACTTCATCCTGCTGGATGTGCCCCCCCATTCCTCGGGAGCGACGTCGGCAATCGACTGGGAGAACGTCCATCGGCGACCGGCGAGGTCCTCGGCGGTGTACTGCCTCTCCCCGTAAGGGTGATCAGTCGGAGGTTCCAGGATCCGGGCGCCGCGCTGCCGGGCGTGCTCATGGTGCCGGTTCGCGTCTTCGATACGCACCATCACGGAGTCAGACGCCTCGAATCCCTTGCCGACACGTTGCTCGGTCACGACGACTGCCCCGTCGCCGACGGAGAGCTGGGCGCGGTGGTTCCCGGCTCGCCAGCGCTCCACGAAGCCGAACGTCTCGCACAGCCAGTCCACAGCCTCACCCACGTCCTCGTAGCCGAGTACCGGGATGACCGTGCACCGTGGCATAGAGCGGTTCACCAGCATGCTGACCTCCTTGGTCGGGAGTTAGCGTTTGGTTGGTTTTCTTCCACCGCCTTCGTAACTCCCTGTATGACGTTTGGACCACCTATGAGACGGCTTCTGCGGCCACAGCGACCGCGTTCGATCATCCCGAAGGTGATGTGGCGGTGCGTCATCATCCCCCCGAATGGGGAACGAATCCCGCGGTTTTCCAAGGAAAAGTTTTCGTATGGCCCACCGGAGGATACCTACACAGAAGCCCAAGTTGTTGCCGAATGCTACGCGCGTTCGAGAAACACGCAAAGTGGAGGAACGAAGGGGTCGACGGCCCGAATACGACTGGCGTCTTTCCTGTGCGTTTGGGGCAGCATCGGCACGGCGGATCTGATGCCTGCGTGGCCCTCAAGAAAAGGAGTGTTGCCGTGGTGGATGGATTGAAGAGGATGGAACTCGAACTCCAGGATGGGAGGACGCTCGAGGTGCTAGTCGCAGGATCGAGTGGGATGCCTCTCGTCTTCCACTACGGCACGCCTTGCGGCGCAGTTCCCTACACTCCCCTCTTCGAGGCGGCCAGCAGGCGCGGGTTGCAGACCGTCGTCTATTCTCGCCCCGGATACGCTGGCTCGACCGCAAAGCCGGGCCGGTCAGTTGCCGACGCGGCCGCCGATGTGGCCCACATTCTCGATGCGCTCGACGCGAGCAAGTTTGCTACTGTCGGCTGGTCTGGCGGTGGCCCGCACGCGCTCGCGTGCGCAGCCCTGCTCCCAGATCGTTGCGTCGCGGCGGCAACGATCGCGAGCGTGGCCCCATACAACGTAGAGGAGCTTGACTGGCTCGCCGGAATGGGGCCCGAAAACATCGAAGAGTTCAGTGCGGCTGCGCGGGGCGAAACGGCGCTCACCGCGTACTTGGAAGCGGCCGCTGTCCCGTTAGCGAACGTGCAGGGCTCGGATGTGGCCGCGGCGCTCGGGGGCTTGGTGTCCGACATCGACAAGGCGGCGTTGACCGGCGATTTCGCCGAGTTCGCGGCGGCGACGTTTCGTGCGGGCGTCTCAAAGGGAATTGCCGGGTGGCGCGACGATGACCTGGCCTTTGTGCGAAATTGGGGCTTCAACCTGGCCGCGGTGAGATCGCCGATCGATGTCTGGCATGGCGGTCAG
Source organism: Armatimonadota bacterium (assembly GCA_020028455.1). Classification (GTDB taxonomy): domain Bacteria; phylum Sysuimicrobiota; class Sysuimicrobiia; order Sysuimicrobiales; family Kaftiobacteriaceae; genus JACPRY01. Next base: position 3,037 of record JAHZOA010000171.1, read on the forward strand.
GACCGGTTGGTTGGGTACGCGCACGGAGTTTGGCTCGCCAAGCACATCCCCGGCGCACGCGCGCACCTCGGGCCCAGCGAGGGACACCTGTCGTTGTTGGCGGTGGGAAACCTGAGCCGCATCGTCGACGATCTGCTCGAGATCTCAAAGGACCGTCCGGTAGCAACCCGGTAGCAACGATCTGCGAGGAGCCCAGTGGGTCCAAGTCCCTCCGGGCGCGCCATTCCTACGATCCTGCTAATACACCCCCACCGCGGCCCTCCTGTTCCCCCGGGTGGGCTGGGCTGGACGCCTATGAAACCGACCTGGCAGCCGCGGCGACGGCGCGTTCGATCATCCCGAAGGTGATATGGCGGTGCGTCACCATGCGCACCGTCCCCGGCGAAGTCGGGAAGGCCAGGACGCCTTCGCGCCTCAAACGGGCGCAGAAGTCGGCGGCCGTAAGGGGTTCTGCGACGTCCACCAGCACCATGTTCGTGCGGACCCGCTCCAGGTTCACGGACAACCCGGGGATGCCGTTGAGGCCCTCGGCCAGCCGTCGGGCATTCGCATGATCCTCCGCGAGGCGGTCCACCATGGTCCGCAGGGCGACGATCCCCGCCGCCGCGATGACGCCGGCCTGCCGCATGCCTCCGCCCACGGTCTTCCGGAACCGGCGCGCCCGGTCGACGAAATCTCGAGAGCCGGCGACGAGCGAGCCGACCGGCGCGGAAAGCGCCTTCGAGACGCAGAACATGACTGAGTCCACGTTGCGAGTAAGGTCGGCGGCGCTAACGCCATAGGAAACGGCGGCGTTG
>JAHZOA010000172.1 GCA_020028455.1 Armatimonadota bacterium
GAGTCAGACGGCCCGGCGAAGCCGCGGATCGAGGAGATCGCGGAGACCATCGCCCAGCAGGTTGAATCCGGTTACGGCAGTGAGGATCGCCAGAGCCGGGAACGTTGGGACCCACCACTGCGTGGTCATGTAGTCGCGACCCTCGCTGACCATCACGCCCCATTCCGGTGTCGGAGGCTGAGCTCCGAACCCGATGAAGCTCAGCCCGGCGGCGATCAGGATGGCCTCACCCATGTTGAACGAGGCCTGGACGATGAGAGGTGACAGCGAGTTCGGCAGGAGATGCCGCACCATGATCCGCGCATCGCTGAGGCCGATGGCCCGGGCCGCCTCGATGAACTCCTGCCGCCGCAGCACCAGCGCCTGCGCCCGGCTGAGCCTTGCATATACGGGCCACGTGACCGTGGCGATCGCGATCATGGTGTTGGTGAGACTCGGACCGAGCGCAGCAGCGATCGCCATGGCCAGGATGAGCGCGGGAAAGGCAAAGAAAATGTCGGTGACCCGCATCAGGATATCGTCGACGCGGCCTCCCACGAACCCCGCTACCACGCCGACAGTGGTTCCCAGGACTCCGCTCATCACGACCACGACGAGCCCCACCACGAGGGAAAGCCGCGCGCCGTAGAGGACGCGGCTGAGGATGTCCCTTCCAAGTTGATCCAGTCCGAGGGGAAACGTCTCGCTGGGAGGGCCGAGGCGGTCCTCCAAGAACTGCGTGATCGGCGGGTGGGGCGCGAGGAACGGCGCGGCAATAGCGGTAAGAGCATAGACTAAAACGATCCCACCACCTGCGGCCGCGAGCGGGCTTCGCCGTAGGTAGCGCGCGACCTCTCCGCGCCGAGTGCGTGGTTGGATGATAGGGTGGCTACTCGTAGCGGACCCGGGGATCGAGCCGCGCATAGATCAGGTCGACGACGAGGTTGACCTGAGTGTAGACGACAGCCACGACGAGCGTGACCCCCATCACCGCCGGAAAGTCCAGGCTTATTGCGGACGCCGTGGCGTACCGCCCGAGTCCGGGCCAGGCAAAGATGGTTTCCGTCAACACAGCGCCTGAGAGCAAACTGCCGAAAGAGATGCCGATGATCGTGAGCGTCGGGATCATGGCGTTCTTGAGTGCGTGCAGGGCCACCACCCGCCCCTCGCGCAGCCCCTTCGCCCGCGCGGTGCGAATGTAGTCCTGAAACAGTACCTCCAGCATCGCCGAACGCGTCATCCGCGCAATCACCGCGGTGGAGAATAGACCCAGCGTGAGTGCAGGCAGGACGAGGTGGCGCAGCGCATTGCGAAGCGCCTCCCCGTCTCCGGCGAGGACCGCGTCCACCAGCAGAAGACCTGTGCGCAGCGGAGGCGGGCTAATGACCACGTCAAGACGCCCTGGACCGGGAAGCCATCGCAAACGGTAGTAAAACGCGCCCAGGAGCAGCAGGCCCAGCCAGAATACCGGGAACGATGCCCCGATCAGCGCGCCGAGGCGGGAGAGGTGGTCGAAGATCCGGTCTTTGAAGACCGCGGAGAGGATGCCAGCGGGAATCCCTAAGAGCAGGGCCACCAGCCACGCCGCGCCGCTCAGCTCAATCGTGGCCGGCAGAAACTCCTGCAGGTCGTCTGCCACCGGCCGGCGGGTGCGTATGGAGATCCCCAGATCGCCTCGGGTCAGGCGGCCGAGATACACGGCGTACTGGACCGGGACCGGCCGATCCAGCCCGTAGGCGCGACGATACGCGACGATCTGTTCTTCGCGGGCGTGCTCGCCTAGGGCGACGAGGACCGGGTCGCCCGGAACCACGTGTGCGATGAAAAAAGTCAGGACGGATACCCCCAGGAGCACCAGCACCGTGGAGGCGATCCGTCCCAGGACGTACCGGCTCACACGTCTACTTACTTACCGTCCGGAACTCCGCGAACGCCATCGGATTCCACACAAAACCCGCCACGCTCTTCCGCAACGCGAAGCGTGTCGTGGGCTGATAGAGGATGACGTAAGGTCCCTGATGCAGGATCCGATCCGTGAGCTGCTTATACAGCACCCGGCGTTTGGCGGAATCGGGTTCCAGGGCGGCCTGCTTGGCGAGCTTAGCGGCAGCCGCATCTTCGTATGCGTTGCGCCAGGCGATCGACTTCGCTCCATAATCGCTGAAGGGCGTGGCGTTCCCATCGGGGTCGGGGAAGTCCGGGCCCCATAGGATCATGACCATTTGCCCTTTCTGCGCGCGATAGATGTTGAGGAGCTGTGCCTGCGCGGTTTCCTTGATCGTCACCTTGATCCCGGCTTTCGCGAGGTCGCTCTGGACCTTGGCCGCGATATCTGCCCACCTCACACCGCCAGGCGCCGGGCCCGTGGGCACCATCAGGTCGACCGCAAACCCGCGAGGCACGCCTGCCTCTCTGAGCAGCGCCTTGGCCTTGGCGACGTTCGCCTGGAACGGTGCGGACGCGTTGAATCCGAAGAGACCCTCCGGGATGATCGTCTGCACCTTGCGCGCTTCGCCCCGCAGCAGGCTCCGTACGATTCCGTCGTAATCGATGCTTGAGCGGATGGCCTCGCGAACCTTGGCCTTGTCAAGCGGCGGGTGCTTGGCGTTCATGCCGATGTAGACGAGTTGGAGCAGCCTGCCCTTCTGCACCTTGACGTTCCCCTTGCCCGCTATCTCCCTCGCCTGCTCAGGGGTGATATTGGCGGCGATATCCGCATCTCCCGACTCCACCATGAACTTTTGGGTGCTCGATTCAGGGACGTGCTGGATCACGACCCGCGCAATCTTGGGTTTGGTGCCCCAGTAGTTCGGATTGGCCACGAGCACTGCGCGCGATTCCGTATCCCACCGCTCCAGCATGTAGGGACCGGTGCCAGCCGAATGGTTGCGCAGCCAGGCTTCCCCGCGGTCGCCGCCGCTCTCATGCGCCTTCGCCTCTTCCGGATCGACGACCGCGCCCACGGTGAAGGTCAGCACGGAGAGGAAGGCCTGCGGGCTCGCCGTCTTCGGCAGCGTCACCTCGACCGTGCTGCTGTCGACCGCCCTGGTGTCTCCTTCCTTCAACCCCGCGACATCCTTAAAGAGGAAGGCCGGAGATTTGTTGAGGCCGATGACCCGGTCGATGGAGAACGCCACGGCTTCCGCCGTGACCGGCCGGCCCGTGCTGAACTTGACGCCTGGCCGAAGCTTGAACGTCACGTTCCAGGCGCTGCCGGCGTCTCGGATCGTCCAGGATTGGGCCAGCCGCGGCTTGAGAGTGGTGAGATTTTCGCCTTCAAACGCTACCAGCGTGTCGTACACGTTCTGGGCCACGAGGACGCCGCTGAATTCGTACGCGACCGCGGGATCCAACGAGATCATGTCGCTGATGTCAGCGACATACACCAGCGTGTTCGCGGCGGGTGCGGCAAGACCCGGGCCGATGGAGGGAGAGGTCAGCAGGCTTGCCAGCAGAAGCAAGACAGGCATCAGCTTACGCACGTGAGCGCCTCCTTCACGACTGTGGGTAGGTGCACTCTAGTTCGAACCAGCAAGGACCAACCCCTCCCGGTCGGTAGTGATCAGATCTGCAAAACACACTAGCATCAGTTCAATAGCAGACTCCAGGAGCGAGACCCGATGAGCGCCGCGCATCGCTTGCCCGCCGGATACGTTCATTCCCTTAGCCGCCGGATCTTCATGGCCGTCGGCACGCCGCCGCACATTGCCGATGATGTTGCCGAGATCCTTGTCAAAGCTAATCTGAGCGGACACGACTCGCACGGCGTGCTCCGCATTCCACAGTATCTGCAGCAGATCGCGGAAAGGCGTGTCGCCCCAGCCGCAGAGCCTATTGTCGTCAAGGAT
>JAHZOA010000058.1 GCA_020028455.1 Armatimonadota bacterium
CCCACCAAGGGACACAGACCTAGCAGTTACAGTGTTCGCGCCAGAAGTTGGGCGGTTTCCCCTTTGTTAGGAAACCGTCCAACTTCTTTCTTATCGAACAGCGGCTTCTCTCCGGCTGTCACAAGAAACCGGCCACCGGATGAGGGAATGATCGTGAGCCTTGCAATATTCTCTGCGTGCGCTTCGAGCAGTTCCTCCGCCACACGGGCGGCGTGACCTTCGTACCCTCATTCCGCGCAGTATTCGATTCGAATCTCGAGCTTCCCGGCCATCCAGTTTGAGCCTCCCTGTTATGAAGGTTTCCCCGCAGAGCTTACCCTATATTAACGCCAGATCAGGTACCGCAGGATGAAGCTACCATCCGGAACGGTCACCTTCCTTTTTACAGACATCGAGGGATCGACACGCCTCCTCCAGCACCTGGGTGACCGGTACGCCGACGTGCTCTCCGCGTACCGACAAATCTTGCGGACTTCAGCGAACAAATTCAGTGGACAGGAAGTCGATACTGCCGGCGACGCCTCCTTCTTTGCCTTTGCCCGAGTCACGGATGCGGTCGCAGCGGCCGTCGATGCCCAGCATGCGCTCGACACGCACCCCTGGCCCGAAGGCACAACGGTGCGGTCGCGGATGGGTATCCATACGGGCCAACCCCTCACCAGCGAGGGCGACTACGTGGGCATTGATGTGCACCGGGCGGCCCGCATCTGCGAGGCCGCGCACGGCGGGCAGATCCTCGCCTCGGACGCCACGCGAATCGTCCTGGAGCAGACGCCGCCGGAAGCCGTGACGCTGAAATCGATGGGCGAGCATCGCCTGAAGGATCTGCTCCGCCCGGAACAGCTGTTCCAGGTCGTGCATCCTGATCTCCGTGAATCTTTTCCGCCGCTGCGCACGCTGGACGCGCATCCCCACAACTTGCCCCCGCAGCCGACGCCACTCATCGGCAGAGAAGCAGAGCTCGATCAAACCCGCGCGGTGCTGCTTGACGAAGGCGTGCGTTTGCTCACACTGACCGGCCCTGGGGGCACCGGCAAGACACGACTGGCGCTGCAGCTGGCGGCGCAGGTGATCGACCGGTTCCGCCACGGCGCCTTCTTCGTGCCGCTCGCGCACATCAGCGATCCCGAGATGGTCATCCCTTCGGTCGCACAGGCGCTGGGAGTGAACGAGACGCCGGGCCGCCCGCTCCTGCACAATCTTCAAGAATATCTCGCAGATAAGCAGACCCTGCTGCTGCTCGACAATCTGGAACAGCTCCAACAGGCGCCGTTCGTCGTCGACCGTCTTCTGGCCGCCAGCGCCGAGCTCAAGATCATCGCCACGAGTCGCGAGCGCCTTCGATTGAGTTGGGAGCATGAGTTCCCGGTGCCGATGCTCGAGGTGCCACAGCACTGGAAAGGCGACCTGGATGCTCTGTCGCGGAACTCCGCGGTCGCTCTGTTCGTGAGCCGATGCCGCTTTGTGCAGCGGGATTTCTCACTGACACTTGAAAATGCGGAGGCCGTTGCGACCATCTGTGCCCGCCTGGAGGGGTTGCCGCTTGCGATCGAGCTTGCAGCGGCTCGTATTAAGATCCTCTCGCCCCAAGAAATCGCCACGCGTCTCAATGATCAGTTGCGTCTCCTCCGCGGCGGCCCGCGGGACGCGCCGGAGCGCCACCAGTCGCTGCAGGCCGCGATCTCCTGGAGTTATGCGTTGCTCGCGCCCGAAGAGCAGAGGCTGTTCCGGCGGCTCGCCGTCTTCCGAGGCGGGTTCGCATTGGAATCGGCGGAGGCCATTGGTGACGATGACCAGACTGACGTGCTCGATGTTCTCTCCTCTCTGGTCGACAAGAGTCTGCTGAGACGGATTGGCGCCCCGGGCGGAGCCACGCGATTCCTTGTGCTCGAAACGATCCGGGAATACGGAGTCGAGCGGCTGGCAGCCGAAGACGAGCTCGGCCAGATCAAAACGGCTCACGCGCGCCATTTCGCCGATCTCGCCGATCATGCGGAAGAGCATCTGAATGACCCCGAGGAAGAAGCCTGGATGCAACGGATGGGCAGGGATTTGGAGAACCTCCGTGCCGCTGTCGATTGGTCCTTGCAAAGTGAAGACCGCTCTGCGGCGGCGCGTTTGGGGATTGGTTTCGGCTGGCTGATGTATCTCCGTGGGTACTTGACCGAAGGACGCGCCCGCGTGTCACAAATCCTGGACAAGGTCAGCGACGAGCCGCCCCTGCGCGCGCGTCTGATGTTCACCGCCGGCGTCCTGGCCTGGAGCTTGGGCGATTTCGACACGGCGCAGGGTTGGTTGGAGGGAGCACTCCGTCTTTTCCGCAAGCACGGAGACGCCAAGCGGCAGGCCGGCGCGAGCGCGTTCCTCGGGCATGTCGCTCGATCTCGCGGGCGTCTCGATGAAGCCAACCAGTTGCACCATACTGCGTTGGAAACCTATCGCAGTATCGGCAACGAAAAGGGTGTGGCCTGGGCGCTCTACGACCTCGGGCTGGCGGCTCGTGATCGCGGCCAGGGTGACGATGCGCGCGCGCTCCACGACCAGTCGCTGGCCCTATTTCGGAAGCTCGGCTACCGGTGGGGGATGGCCTGGGCGCTGTGGAATCTCGGCGTCCTCGCGCACCGGAGGGGCACTGACGCTGAGGCGCGGGATCACTTTCGAGAGAGCCTCGAACTGTATCGCGCCCTTGAAGACCGCCGTGGCATTGCGCAGTGTTTGGAGGGCCTCGCGACGGTCATCTTCGTGGCGGGCCGGCCTGCCGACGCCGGCAGGTTGCTCGCAGCCGCCGACGCGTTGCGCGCAGGTCTCGGCGCGCCGCTCGCGCAGTCTGACCGTCGAGAGTACGATCGCACCTTGGAAGGGCTCAAGGCCGCACTACCTCCGGCAGAGTTCGAGGAGGTGTGGCGCATAGGACGGACGCTCGACCTGGACGCGGCGATTCAGCTCACGCTCGATGCCCCCGGATCGCCGGGCCCCGTGATGCCCAGGCAAGCCGTCAAGGGGCGCGACACGCTGACGCCTCGCGAGCGAGAGGTCGCCGTCCTGATCGCCCGAGGCCTGTCCAATCGGGAGATTGCCGCCAAGCTGCGCGTCGCGGAGCGCACGGCGATCAGCCACGTTGAGCACATCATGAACAAGCTTGGTATCCACTCGCGCGCGCAGATCGCCGCCTGGGCGGTGCGACAGGGCTTCGATGTCCCCGCCGATTCCTGATCCCTCGCTACCTTATCGGTAGTTCTTCCGATACGAGCTCTCACAAGAGATTTTTCGGCATCGGTACCTTCTTCGATGTCCGCGGCGCCGGTACGACCTATCGTGGAGACAAGATGCGAGTGTTCCTGACGTTCGACGCAGAGCATCCAGATCGCCCACATTGTCCTCCTTGGGCCACAGAGCAGATTCTGCACGTGCTGCGCGGGTCGAACGTGCGCGCCACATTTTTCCTGCAGGGTCGGTGGGTGGAAGCCTATCCCCATCTCGCACGAGAGATCGCGCTCACGGGCCACCGCATCGGCAACCATTCCTTCTATCATGCTCGACTCGAATTGCTCTCTGATGAGGGCCTCGCGACAGACGTCACCGGAGCAGAGCAGGTGATCAAGTCCGTGACGGGGGCGGATCCACGCCCCTGGTTCCGTTGTCCATGGGGGGAATGCGGCAATGATGCCCGAGTACTTCAGGCCCTCACCGATTTGGGGTACCGCCACATCGGCTGGCACGTGGAGGCAGGCGAATGGGAAATCGCCCGCACCCCTCGGGAGATTGAGAACGCCGTGGTCGAGGGAGCACTCGGCACCGGTGATGGGGCCATTATCCTGCTCCATACCTGGCCGGCTTCGGTACCACCGGCTCTGCCGGCGATCATCCGGCGACTCGGAGATGCCGGAGTGCAATTTGCCACGCTCGATGACCTCGCGGACCCTTCAATCGCGGTGGCCGCAAGAGGACCGGCAGGTAACGATTCGAGCGTTATGAAAGGACGAGGACACCCATGAGAGCCCGGACACCCATGAGAGCCCGGTACCCTGATCAGGAAGACTATATCGAGCGCGACGGCGTGCGCACATTCTATGAGGTCTTTGGATCGGGCAAGCCCACGATCGTGCTGCTGCCGAGTTCGCCGATCATTCACTCTCAGCAGTGGAAGGGGCAGGTTCCTTATCTCGCGCGCCATTTCCGGGTCGTCACCTTCGATGGACGGGGGAACGGCCGATCGGATCGACCGGGGGTCTCAGAAGCTTACACCGACCAGGAGATCATCGGCGATACTCTGCAAGTGATGGATGCAACCGGCACCGAGCGGGCCGTATTCCTCATTCTCTGCCATGCCTGGTGGGTACTCGATCTGGCCGCCAGGTATCCTGAGCGGGTTCTCGGTCTGGTGGCGATCGCTCCCGGGACACCACTGGCTCCGATTCACCCGAACCGGGCGCAGTATATCGGGAGGTTCGACGAGCCTCGGGGCGATTATGAAGGGTGGGCGAAGACCAACCGTCACTATTGGCTGCAGGACTGGCGAGGGTTCGTATCATTCTTCTTTGACAGGATGCTGCCCGAACCGCATTCCACGAAGCAACTCGAGGACATCGTCGGCTGGTGCATGGAGACGACCCCGCAGACGATGCTCCTGAACCGCGCCGCGGCTCGCTTCCCAAAGACGAAAGAAGAGGCAGAAGAGCTCTGCCGGAAGGTGCGCTGCCCCGTTCTAGTCATTCACGGGGACCTCGATGAGTGCCAGCAACCCGCGAAAGGTGAGGCTTTTGCGAAACTCACGGGCGGCAGGCTCGTAATGCTCGAGGGAGCGGGTCACATGACGCCGGGTCGGGATCCGGTCAAGATCAACCTCCTGACCAAAGAGTTTGTGGATACGCTTACCGCCTCGCAGCCCCGAGAAGTCCGCTGGACCCGCGCCATGAGCCGCCGCAAACGGGCGCTGTTTGTATCCTCATCTATCGGGCTGGGCCATATCCAGCGGGATCTTGCGATCGCCCGAGAGTTACGCGGGCTGATTCCCGATCTTGAGATCGATTGGTGGGCGCAACATCCCGTGACGGAGGTGCTAAAGGCGGCCGGCGAGAGGATCCATCCGCAGAACCATCTGCAGGCACTGGAATCGGCGCACTGGGAGGAAGAAGCCTCGCAGCACGAGCTGCACGCGTTCTACGCGTTCCGGCGCATGGACGAGATCTTCGTCGCGAACTTCATGCTCTTCCATGACATCACGCGCGAAACGCCGTACGACATATGGATCGGGGACGAGTCATGGGAAGTAGATTATTTCCTCCATGAGAACCCGGAGCTGAAGACCGCCCCTTACGTTTGGCTAACAGATGTCATCGGATTTCTCCCAGTTGATCCCGACGGCGATCCGCGCGAGGTAACACTCTGCGCAGACTACAACGCGGAGAAGATTGAACAGCGGGCGCGATATCCACGATTGCGTGATCTATCCTTGTATATCGGGGAGTACGATGAGCTGCCGGACGCTGCGTTTGGTCCTGGCCTACCAAACATCCGTGAGTGGGCGCGAACTTGGTATACGCCGGTCGGCTACGTACTGCCGTTCGATCCGCTTCAGTATCGGGATCAGAAGGGGCTGCGCCAACGGTTGGGTTACGGCAACGGTTATCCGCTGCTCTTTGCGGCGGTCGGCGGCACGGGCGTCGGGCGTCCCCTTCTGCAGCGCGTTATGGACGGGTTTGGGCAGCTCCGAGAGACGATGCCCGAAGCCCGGATGGTGATGGTGACCGGACCGCGTATCGAGCCGGACGAACTCCCCGACGTTGCGGGTCTGGAGAAGCGACCATACGTGCACAACCTCTTCGAGCATCTGGCCTGCGCCGATGCAGCGATCGTGCAGAGCGGTTTGAGTACGACGATGGAGCTTGTAGCGACGCGACGACCCTTCGCCTATGTCCCGCTTCGCAAGCACTGGGAGCAGCAGCACCATGTGGGCTATCGCCTGCGACATTACGGCGCCACAAACCGGCTGGAGTATGCGGAACTCACGCCGCCACGGGTAGCCATGACGCTGCAACATCTCGTCGGCGCGCCCGTTGACTTCCGCGAAGTGCCGCGCGACAGCGCCCGACGCGCCGCGCAGCAGATCGCCGCGCTTTTATCTCGGTAAGGCCTCCTTATGCGAGCCCGCTACCCCGATCAGGAGGGTTATGTCGAGCAACACGGTGTGCGGACCTTCTACGAAGTGTACGGGACAGGCCAACCAACTGTCTTGTTCCTCCCGGCGTGGGCGATCGGCCATTCCCGATATTGGAAATCGCAGGTTCCCTACTTCGCGCGTCACTACCGCGTCGTGACTTTTGATCCACGGGGCAACGGGAAATCTGACCGTCCTCTCGATCCTGCGGAATACGCGGATACCGAATATGTACGGGATGCGCTGGCAGTGATGGACGCCACGCACACCCAGCACGCCGTGATGATCGGTTTTTCCATGGGTGCGTGGCTCGCTGCAATCCTCGCGGCGCATCATCCAGATCGGGTTCTCGGCGTGGTGATGGCGGGGTCATCTTCTCCGCTAGGACAGATGCTGCCGGAGCGCAGAGGCTATTCTTTCGATGACCCAAATCAGACCGAAGAGGGATGGGGCAAGCTCAACCGGCACTACTTGCGCAGAGACTATCGCGGCTTTCTGCAATTCTTCTACTCGAAGATCTTCTCGGAGCCGCATTCCACAAAGCAGATCGATGACGGTGTGAGCTGGGGAATGGAGACGACTCCTGAGGTGCTCATAGCGACACGCGATTCTGTCGATCTAAGCACCTATATGGTGAAGCGTCTTGATGAAGCCGTCGCTCTCTATCGGTACATCCGGTGCCCGCTACTGCTCATTCATGGAGATAGCGATGCCGTCGTCTCTCACTCACGGAGCGCCGCGATCGCAGAAGTCACTGGGGCATCGTTGGTGACGATTGCCGGCGGGGGACACCACGTCTTCGGTCGAGAGCCGGTGAGAGCGAACCTACTGGTGCGGGACTTCATCGATCGGATCTACGGCCCCTGGAGCAACCTTGGGAGGAACATCGGAATGGCTGGAATGTAGGTGACGATCGCCAGGGTGATGAGCAAGGCGAAAATAAACGGGATCGCCTCCCAAAACACCTTGCCTACCGGCTGCTTGGCAACGGCACACGCCGTGAGTAACACAGAACATGCCCGCGATCAGCAGGAAGATGTTGAGGAACAGCAGCACGAGCGTGCGGTCGGTCGTGAAGCCCAGGACCGCTTCTGCAAACCGCTGTGGAACTTGCTCGTTTGTCAAATACCAGCCGAGTACCGCCGACCCCGCGACGATCATCATAACCGACGCGGTTGAACTGACCCCTTCCAGCGTGACACCCCACAGCTGCCGGAAGTTCATCTCTCGGTAGATGAACGTGCCGATGATGAAGGCGGCCAGCACCGCAAGCCCCGCTGCCTCGGTGGCCGTCACAATGCCGCCGAACATCCCGCCCAGGATGATGACGGGCAGCGCGAGTGTCCACCCCGCTTCCCGAAACGTGCGACCAAGCCGGCGAACGGAGAACGCCTCCTCCACCGGAAAGCCGTATCTGCGGGCCTTGTAGTAGACTACCGCCATCATCAGCAGACCCCCGATGACGCCCGGTGCAAAACCCGTGAGAAACAGGCGCGTCACGGACGTTCCGGAGATCACCGCATAGAGGATCATCGGGATGCTTGGCGGGATGATGATCGCGAGCGACGCCGTCACCGACGTGAGCGCGGCCGTAAACGCCGGCTTGTAGCCTTTCCGCACCATCGCGGGGATGATGATGCTGCCGAGCGCCGCGACGTCGGCGACCGCGGAGCCGGAGATCTCCGCAAAGAACATCGAGTCCACGACATTGACCATCGCGAGCCCGCCGCGGATGTGCCCGACCAGCGCCGACGCCAAGTTGATAATCCGCAGTGAGATCCCCGAGGAGTTCATGAGACCGCCGGCCAGGATGAATAGCGGAATTGCCAGCAGCGGGAATTTGGCCGCTCCCGAAAACAGCTGTAGGGGGATCACGGCCGGGTCAGTCCCGCCACCCAGCAGCAGTGCGGCCAGGACGCCGCCGATCAAGGCAAAGCTGATGGGCACGTTCAGCAGGGTCAGGAGAATGATGATCCCGATGACGATGCCGGCGCTCATTCGCGCGGCGCCACGGCGAGCGCGACAATTCGCCGCAGACTGATCAGGAACATGAAGGCGCCGCTGATGGGAATGGCGCTGTAGACCCAAGAGAGGCGTACCCAGCGAAGCGAGACGGCGGCATCAAACGAGGCCGCCTCCGCAAGCTTGAGGCCATAGACGAAGAGGGCCACCTGGATCAGGAGAATCGCGACTTCGCCAACCAGCGTGATGGCCCGCACAGCGGCCGGCGGGAGCATCTCCACGAGTGTCTCAAAGCCGATGTGGGCGCGGCGGTGAGCCGCCAAAATCGAGCCGTAGAACGTGATCCAGACCAGCAGATACTCGGCAAACTCATCGTACCAGGGGAGCGCGCGCTGAATCACGTACCGGTAGAAAACACCAAGAAGCACGATGGCCGCCATCGCGACCATCAAGATGCTACAGAAGACCTCGAGGACGGAAACCACAACCCCCACCGTGCGGAAAAGAGCCGAGTGCCGCACGGCGGGAGCCGCGTCCTGAATACGTTGCACAGGTTAATCTACCGAGCGAGGGCCTGGATCAATCTGATCAGCGCAGCGCCGTTAGAAACCTCTTTGGAAAAATCCTCGTAAATCGCCCGCGACGCGGCGATGAACGCCGCTTTGTCGACCTCGTTCACACGCAGTCGCGGGTTCGCCTTCTGCATCTCGGCCACGAGCGAATTGTCCAGCCGCTCACCCTGCTGGCGCGCATAATCACCCACCTCGATCGCGATCCGGCGAATCGTGATGCGCAGATCAGGCGGCACAGTCTGCCACCACCGCTCACCGGCCACCGGGTACGCCGGCGTGTAGACGTGACCGGTCATCGAGAGGAACCGCTGCACTTCATGGAACTTTGCGCCCCAGATCTGCGCGAGCGGGTTCTCTTGCCCATCCATCACGCCTGTCTGCAGTGCCGTGAACACCTCTGCGAACGCCATCGGCGTCGGGTTCGCGCCGTACGCCTGGAACATCTTCTGCCTCCACACACCCCGCGGGATGCGCAGCTTGATCCCGCGGAGATCCTCAGGCTTCGTGATCGCGCGCGCGTTGTTGGTGACGTGGCGGAACCCGTTCTCCCAGAACGCGAGCGCCCGCAATCCCTGCACGGGTACCGGATCAAACAGGGCTTTGACGAGCTCCGGGTGTTCCGACACCGCCTTCATGTGGCGGCGGTTCACGATGATGTAAGGCATCTCAAAGACGCCGTAGCCGTCGAGCACCGAGCTCATGATCGTCGAAGGTAGGAACATCTCGAGCGCACCGACGCGCACCCCGCGAATCATGTCTTCATCGGTGCCGAGCTGGCTCGAATGAAAGACGCGTACCTCGACGCGGCCACCCAACTCCCGGTTCACGCGCCGTGCGAATTCTTGCGCGGTGATCTCATACAGCGAGTCCGGAAAGCCGACGTGGCCAAGCCGGACGATGATCCTCTGCTGCGCGCCGGCCTGCGGGATCGTGTACAGCGTCGGCGCGACGATGACTACGACCGCAGCCAGCACGACCGTCATGATGCGTCGCATGTCCACAATTGCACCCCCCACCCTTAACCCGGCACCAAGCTAAAATTCCCCCGGCCTCGCTGCAGCTCGGCCTCTGTGCGCCGCCGGCCTGCTCCGCAGGCAACACCAGTGGGCGCCACCTGCCAGGGTGGCTTGAGGGGTGGTGTTCGCAGCGCCGACTGTGCGTTCCTCTCAACAGCATGTGCAGGAAGTCACAATGTAGGAAGCCAAGTCGCCCGCGAGGTGACTGTGTCAATGGCAAACGAAGCGCCGCGCGCGCTCCAAGGGATCCGGATCCTCGATCTGAGTCAGGTAATGGCCGGACCATTCTGCACGATGCTGCTCGGGGATCTGGGCGCAGACGTCATCAAAGTGGAGCCGCCCGCCGGCGATACCACGCGGCAGATGGCCGGAGCCACAGGCGACGAAAGCCCGAGCTTTTGGGCCGTCAACAGGAACAAGCGCGGGATCGTGGTCAACCTCAAGGATTCCCGCGGCGTGGAGATCGTCCGCGGGCTCGCGCGTACGGCTGACGTGTTCGTCGAGAACTTCCGGCCCGGCGTTGTCGCGGGCTTCGGACTTGATTATGGCTCGCTGTCGGCGCACAACCCGCGCCTCGTTTACGCGTCGATCTCGGGATTTGGGCAGACCGGCCCGCATGCGACCCGAGGCGGGTTCGATCTCGTCGCGCAGGCGATGTCCGGAATCATGTCGGTCACCGGTGATACAGGCCTGCCGCCCATGAAGTGTGGACTCCCCATCACCGATTTGGGTGCGGCGCTCTTCGCAGTCTACGGTATCCTCGCGGCGCTTCTCTATCGAGAACGAAGCGGCCGTGGACAATTCATCGACACCTCACTGCTTGATGCGGGTGTGGCCTTCTCGGTCTGGGAATCCGCTGAATATTGGTCGGGCCGCGGCGTCCCACAGCCGACGGGATCGGCGCACAGAATGTCGGCACCCTATCAGGCGATCCGCTGTGCCGACGGGTATATTGCACTCGGCGCGGCGAATCAGCGCGTGTGGGAGCGGCTCTGCCAGGTCCTCGGCCGCCCGGATCTCCTACAGCGTCGAGAATTTTCGACGGACGCGAGGCGGGTCGAGCATCGCCGGGAACTCGCCGGCATGATCGAGAGCGTCATGCGAACGAAACCGTCCTCCCACTGGCTTGGCGCTCTGCAGCGCGCCGATGTACCGTGCGGCCCCATTTTAGATTATGAGCACGTGTTTTCCGATCCGCACGTGCGCGCTCGGGGACTGGTACAGGAGGTCGCGCACCCTGCGGCCGGTCCCATTAAACAGCTCGGCCCCGCTGTGAAGTTTTCGGCCACACCCGCGGGAATCGATCGTCCCTCGCCCATCTTCGGCCAACACACCGCAGAGGTCCTCAAGGAACTCGGCTACGATCGCGACGCGATCCGCGCCCTGGCGGCCGACGGCGTCGTGCACATAGCAGAGACAGAGGAGATGACATCAAACAGAATGAGGTGACCGTGGTGCCCGCACCCGCAGACAACGAGATCCTGTTTCGGAAGGATGGCAGCCTGGCGTTTATCACGTTCAACCGCCCGCACGCGCGCAACGCGCTGACCTGGCGGATGTACGACGGGCTGTTCGAGTTCTGCGAACGTGTCGATGCGGACACCGAGATCCGGGTGCTCATCCTGACCAGTGTCGGTGAGCAGGCGTTCATCGCCGGCACCGACATCGAGCAGTTCCGATCGTTCCGTACCGCGCAGGATGCGACCGGGTACGAGCAGCGGATCGAGCGAGTGATCGACCGGCTCGAGCGCGTCGGCAAACCTACCATCGCCATGATTCGGGGGGCCTGCGTGGGTGCGGGACTGGCAATTGCCGCGGCCTGCGACTTCCGGTTTTGCGCCCCCGACCTGCGCATGGGCGCGCCTATCGCCCGCACCCTAGGCAACTGTCTGTCCATGAACAATTACGCGCGCGTGCTCGACATCGCCGGACCGGCCCGGGCCAAGGAACTCATCATGCTGGCCCGACTCCTCTCCGCGGAGGACGCACTGCGTCTGGGCTTAGTAAATGAAGTCGTTCCGGGGGATCAGCTCGAATCACGAGTCCTCGAAGTGGCCGGGGAACTCACGCAGCTCGCTCCGCTGACGCTGCGGGCGACAAAGGAAGCCATCCGCCGCCTGCAGGCCCGACGGCGGCTTGAGGCCGGCGAGGGGGATGATCTGATCGTGGCCTGCTACATGAGTAACGACTTCAGGAGCGCAGTGCAGGCGTTCCTTGAGAAGCGCCAACACGCGTGGACGGGACGTTAGGCAGCGGAAGGGCGATATTGTGCAGCAAAAACCCCGGCCGCTCCGAGTCGTCATGGGGTCAAGTCATGGCGCCCGCTGTGGAGCCGGATCATGGCCGCTCATGAAGCAGTTACTATCCGACTTTGGGTGAGCGTTACTACCTAACCTTACTACTTCCCGAAGCAACCGAGGCAATGCAGACAATAAACCAAGAAGGCAAGTTCGTCTAGCCTGAACTTTCGTTCGAGACCTGGGGATAAGGAGGAATAACGGGGATAACTTTGAGCGGGCAATGGGATTTGAACCCCGGCCGTCGCTCGCACTCGAAGATGGATGACTCAAATGGGCTACGCCCGAAATTCATCTGCGATGCTATCATAGGGGCCAGAAGAAACGTGGCCGCAGAACCGCTTGAAATTCGAATGGCCAGGCTGGAAGGCGCCTACGAACAGATCAACCTGCGCCTTTCTGAGCTACACGTCGACGTCCAGGCTCTACGGACGCAGATAGGTGGTCAATTCTACTGGCTCCTTACCCTTATCCTTGGATCTATCCTCATCCCGATCATCCGAGACGTTCTCTAAGCAGGAGACCCAGAAGACCGAGTAGACCAGCAGACTAGTAGACCGAAAATTGGCGACGAGGATTCCTCGTCGCCAATTTTCTTGGAGCGGGCGATGGGATTTGAACCCACGGCCCCCGGCTTGGGAAGCCAGTGCTCTACCACTGAGCTACGCCCGCTCGTCTGGCCAGCATTATACTACGCCCATGTCGCCCTTTAGTTCTTCTTAGTCTATGACCCAGCGTCGCGGGCACGTGAGAACCAGAGCCCAATTACAGCGTGTTCCGGAGCATATCCATGCGCGTTCGGGTCGTCGAAGTCATTGTGGCAGTCGCTGCTGTTGCTGTTCTCCTTGCGGCAATGATCCCCGCGATCTGGTCCGGAACAGAAAATCCAACTCCGCAGAGCATTCACACGAACGCCGAGGTTCCACGACCCCCTGTTCAACTCGTCAAGGCTATCTACCTCACCTCATGGAGCGCGGCGACGCCCACTCGCCTGAGTCGCGCCATCCAGCTGACCCGCGACACAGAGCTCAATGCCGTCGTCATCGATGTGAAAGACTTCACAGGCAAGGTGTTCTTCGAGACATCGAACCCGTTGATTAGCGAGCTGAAGTCCGTTGAGCCCCGACTCGGGGATCTCAAGCGGCTGGTCGACCGCCTTCACGAGAACAGCATCTACGTCATCGTCCGAATCGCCGTTTTTCAAGATCAACATCTGTTGAAAGTACGGCCGGACCTCGCGATCCGCACTCCCTCACGTCAAATCTGGCGCGATCGGATGGGACTTGGATGGGTGGACCCTGCCTCGGAAGAAGTCTGGAAGTACATCGTGGAGCTTGGACGTGAAGCCGCCGCCGCCGGCGTTGATGAACTGAACTTCGACTATATCCGCTTCCCCTCAGATGGAAACGTTGAGGACATCCGCTATCCGGTCTTCGACAACAGCATCCGTACGCGCCGCCACGTGATCGAGTCGTTCTTCGCTTACCTCACTTCACAACTTCGGTCGACTGGTGCCGTGCTCTCCGCGGACGTGTTTGGTCTGGTGACGGTGCGGGCGGACGACATGGGCATCGGGCAGGTGCTCGAGGACGCCCTGATGCACTTCGACGTTGTCTCGCCGATGGTGTATCCATCGCACTATGGCCGCGGCTTCATGCAGTTCAGAAATCCCGCGGCCCATCCCTACGAAGTCGTGCACTACTCTCTGGCAAAGGCGGCAGAACGCCGCCATAAGCTATTTGAAGCATTGACGGCGTTCACGCCCCCCGGAAACACCGCGTCCACAGAAATTCACGTCGCGGCGATCCGGCCGTGGCTGCAGGCGTTTGACCTCGGCGCACCCTATCCGCCGAGCGCGATCCGGACGCAAATGCGGGCTACGACGAACGCGGGTTTCTACGATGGGTGGCTGTTGTGGAGCGCCTCAAACAAGTACGCGGGGGAAAGTTTCCTGCGGCAGCCGAGAACCGGCGAGCGATAAGTCTAGAGCACTTCGTCGAGATAGTCGATCAGCGTCCGCGCAATCGCTTCCTTACCGACGGCCGTCTTGAGCACTTTCCCATCAGGCGTGACGAAATACCCTGTGTGCCGGCCCGCTTCGATTTCTTTCAGGTCGTTCGCGATGACGAGGTCGCATCGGTTTCGTTTGAGAAACTCGAAAGCGATTGACTGCAGCTCTCTCGGCTCCTTGCCGATTTCCAGCTTGAACCCCACCAGGAACGTGTCGGGCGCAAGATCCTTCACAAGTTTGATCGCCTTAGTGGTCGGCACTAACCGGATCACCCATTCTTCGGTATCCGAGCTCGTCTTGTAATCGCGCGCTGAATCCGGCTGGAAATCGAGCACCGCCATCGGGTGGACGACCGCGTCATAGCGTTTGGGCAACTCCTCTCGAAAGGCGGCCACCAAATCATCCGCCGTTTCGACGGGGATTAGCCGCAGGTGATTGCGCCCGCCACGGGCCACGGGCAGTTCGCCGGGCCGTCCATAGACATAGGTGACGTCAGCACCCCGCTGCAGGGCGCCTTCCGCGATCATGGCGCCGAGCTTTCCGGTCGCCTTGTTGGTGATGTAGCGCACCGCGTCCAGGGGGGCGCGCGTCGGTCCGGAGGTGATCAGGAGTTTCTTCTCGTGGAGAGCCATATGCAGCTAAGCGAAGAGACGATCCAATTCCCGGCGGAATTCCCCCGTCGCACGTCCCAGCGAACCCGGCGCCTTGCCGGTGACAATGGCTCCGATCATTATCGCCGCGACCTGAGGAATCTCAAAGTATCGCGACACATCTCCGGGGGAAATCCGGCGCTGCGTGGGAACGATCAAATGCTTCTTCGTCGTCGCCCCCACTGTGCGCAGTGTCGCAAAGTCCGAATCCTCGGGCGGCTTTCCATAACCCTGACTATCGACGGCAGCGGCCTCCACCCAGTCTCCGGGAAGGTCCCGCGCTCTGATCAGGAACAGACGTTCCGCCGAGTGGGGGAGCGCCGGCACCACGGGAATCCCGGCGTCATACAAATATGGCCGGATGGAGTCAACGAACGCGTCCAGAAACGCGAACCTCATCTCCTTGAGCTCAGGCATCTCTTCCGGCGCAACCATTTCCGTTTCACCCGGCACCAGTCCAGTAGGGAGGCCCGTTGCAAGAATCTGCGTCAGCCGCTCTCGCTCTTCCGACAGCGTTCCAAACGCCGTCCCGGACGCGAGATGGCGAACGTTAATGTGCACTTTGATCACGTCTGCGCCTGCATCTCGCGCTGCCTGAGCGAGGGCGGGATCATTGGCAGGCAGACTCACAATGAGCAGCCCTCGGCGATCGGGAAGCGTCACGTGGTCCCGGGGACGGGAAATTTCAGGCAGAACTCCCGCACCTCATTGCGCAGCGAGGCCAGCCGCCGGTTCTGTTCAATCGCCTGCCTGAATGACTTGATCGCCGGAGAGCGCGCCTTGGAGTCATCCGGCAGCTTCGATGCCTCGACCTCCTCGGCTACCAGGGCAATCCACGACGCGATCCTCTCCATCTCCTGTTCCCGCATGCCGCGCGTCGTCGCCGCGGGCGTCCCGAGACGCACGCCGGACGGATAGAACGGAGAGGACGGCTCGCCGGGAATCGTGTTCTTGTTCACGGTGATCCCAACGCGATCGAGGGCTTCCTGCATGAACACACCACGGCCCGGCCCGCCCGGCGTGAGATCCATGAGCATCATGTGGTTGTCGGTGCCGTTGGTGACAAGCTTGAACCCGCGTTTCATCAAACCGCCAGCCAGGGCCTTCGAGTTCGCGACGACCCGATGGCCGTATTCTTTGAACGCAGGCTGCATGGCTTCGCCGAGCGCGACGGCGATCGCAGCCGTCGTATGATCGTGGGGTCCGCCCTGAAGGCCGGGAAAGATCGCCCGGTCGATCCGTTCGGCGAGCTCATCGTCTTTGTCCAGGCCTCTCTGCGTAACAAGGATCATGGCGCCGCGCGGACCGCGAAGCGTCTTGTGTGTCGTCGTGGTCACGACGTGCGCATAGGGAACCGGACTCTTGTGCGCGCCGGCGATGACCAGACCGGCGATATGGGCGATGTCGGCCACAAAGAACGCGCTGATCTCCTCGGCGATCTCCGCAAATTTCTCGAAGGGAAATTCCCGCACGTAGGCCGTCGCGCCACACCAGATCAAGCGCGGCCGGTGCTCGCGTGCGAGCCGCCAGACCTCATCGACATCAATGTAGCCGTCGGCTTTGACATGATAGGGCACGCTGCGGTAGTACGTGCCGGTGGCGCTGACCTTCCACCCGTGGGTGAGATGGCCGCCGTCGGGGAGGTTCTGGCCCATGATGATATCGCCGGGCTGGCAGGTCGCCAGATAGACCGCGAGGTTCGCCGGGCTGCCTGAATAGGGCTGCACGTTCGCGTGCGGGACGCTAAAGAGCTGCTTGGCCCTCGTCTGGGCGAGCCGCTCGATCTCGTCGACGTGTTCGTTGCCTCCGTAGTACCGCCGTCCGGGATAGCCTTCCGAATATTTGTTGGTGAAGATCGTGCCCATAGCCTCGAGCACGGCTTCTGAGACGTAGTTCTCTGATGGGATAAGTTCGACGCCTTCACGCTGGCGGCGGCGCTCCGCTTCCAAGATGCGGAAGACTTCAGAATCTTGATCGCGCAGCTGCATCAGAAAGTCTCCCCACGGGTCAGGTTTCAATTAGGGAAGAAACGCGCCCTGCTCTCGGAGCACACGCTGGAGTTGAGACACATCTACCTCGCGTGGAGGAGCGCTTCGCGCGGCCGCCATCGCCGCTGCGGTTCCGGCCGCCTGCCCGATGGCCATCACGATCGCGGACACGCGAAAGGCGGCAAACGCTTCATGCGACGAGGAGATGCACCGGCCGGCGACGAGCACGTTGTCCAATCCTTTGGGCAGCAGGCACCGGTAGGGAATCGAATAGTATTCGCCCGGCGGAAGCCGCTTGGCGACCACCTGCAGCGACGTGGGATCGTGAATGTCAATAGGATACCCGCCGCACGCAATCGCGTCGGGAAATTTGACACCGCGCAGGATGTCCTCTTGCTGCAGCACGTAATCGCCCGTGATCCGGCGTGTTTCACGAACCCCGATCTGCGCCGGCGTTTCGATCAGGTAGGCCTTGTTGAACCCCGGCACACGCTTCTGGAGAAATGCCATCACGTCGTACGC
>JAHZOA010000059.1 GCA_020028455.1 Armatimonadota bacterium
GGTCCGGACTGCGCTCACGATTACAGCCTCTTTCATTGCTCACACTCCTTTGTTACGTAAGCACCGCGGGATCGGAGACCGGGACAAGGCGACCCGTGACTAAGCCACTCCACAGCCGATTGCCGGGTCGCCGGTTCCGGTTTCCGGTCCCGCAACTAGTTTCGTAACGGTCTCCCCGTCTTCAGTGTATGCCTAATACGTTCCAGTGTCTTCGGCTGCCCGAGCAGGTTGAGGAACGCCTCGCGCTCCAGGTCGTGCAGGTATTCCTCTGTGACCTCGGTTCCGTATGGCACTCGCCCACCGCAGACCACGTGTGCGAGTTTGGTTCCTACGACCACATCGTATTCAGAAATATTGCCGGCGATCTTCATGAGATAGAGGTAACTTTCGAACGCGCTCAGCCCACGCTCGCCTGTCACCCTTATGGGGATCCTGAGCGGAGGCCGATAACCGGTCCGCACAAGCGCGAGGCACGCCTCTTTTGCGTCACGGATCAGATGGTCGCTGTGCATCGAGATACTGTCGCCTTCGCGCAGATACCCGAGCGCAAAGGCCTCCTCCGCCGACGTGGACACTTTCGCGAGTGCGATTGTCTCAAAGACCCATCGCGCGAACGGAAAGAGATCGCCCTCTCCGTTCGGAACACGCGCCGACGCCCGCCGGACCATTTCCGTGGTGCCCCCACCGGCGGGGATGAGGCCAACGCCCGTCTCCACGAGCCCGATGTAGGTCTCCGCTGCGGCCTGAATCCGTGCACACGGCAGACAGACCTCACACCCGCCCGCCAGCGTGCGTCCAAACGGCGCCGCGACAACCGGCAGCTCGAAGTAGCGCAGCGCGAGATTCGCCTTCTGGAACTGGCGGACCACGAGGCCCAGCTCGTCCCAGTTTCCCTCCTGCGCCTCTAGGAGCAGCAGCATCAAGTTTGCGCCCGCGGAAAATTCCTGGCCCTGGTTGCCGATCACAAGCCCGTCCAGATGTTTGCGGCTTTCGTCGAGGGCTCGATAGACCATCCGCACCGTGTCTTCGCCGATCGTGTTGAGCTTCGAGTGAAACTCCAGGCACGCGATGCCGTCGCCGAGATCCACGACACTGGCGCCTGGGTTGCTGGCGATGACACGGTTCGACTTCGTGAGTCGCGAGAGGACGATGACGCCGGCCCGGTCCGGCTCAGGCCGGTAGGCACGGGTCTGAAGGTCGAAGAACTCCCGCGATCCATCATTATGTTCCCTGTAAAATGTCCCCCCGGCGTCCATCACCGCCCGGACCAGCGCTGGAACCTCGCGTCCTTCTTCTTGCACACGCTTGGCAATGTCGGAGACGCCGAGCAGGTCCCACGTCTCGAACGGTCCGTGCTCCCACGCGAAGCCCCAGCGCATCGCGCGGTCGACGTTGACGATGTCGTCGGAGATTTCCGGGACGCGCTTCGCCGCGTACACAAGGACGCGGCTGATGAGGCGCCACAGGAATTGTCCCGCCTTATCCGGGGCGACGAGCAGTTGGCGCAGACGTTTCTGCGGATCATCGACAAGCTGCGCGCTCTCGACGCTGGCAATCGCGACCTTCTGCCGCGGTCGGTACTCCATCGTCTTGTAATCAAGGGCATGAATCTCCCCGTTCACACGCTTGTAGAAGCCACCACCGCTTTTTTCTCCCAGCCACCCGCGAGTGGCCATCTCGCGCATCAGTGGAGAGACAATGAAGACGTCTCGCTCTTCGTCGTCGGCGAGATTTCGGTAAGCATTATCCGTCACCAGGATGGCCGTATCGAGGCCCACCAGGTCCATCGTGCGGAACGTCGCGCTGCGCGGGCGACCGATGAGAGGGCCGGTGAGTTCGTCGACTTCCTCCACCGTCAGCCCCATTTCGAGCATCAGCTGCACCACCGAGCGCGAGGCATAGCCGCCGATCCTATTGGCGATGAAGTTCGGCCGGTCGTGCGCATAGACGACACCCTTACCGAGGCGCCATTCACCCCAGTGACTCGCCGTCGCCACCACATCGGGATCGGTGTCAGGAAGCGGAATGATCTCCAGCAATTTCAGATAACGCGGAGGGTTGAAAAAGTGCGTGCCGAGAAAGCTGCGTCGAAACCGCTCTGAGCGGCCGGTAGCAATTTGGTGGACCGGAAGACCGCTCGTGTTGGTACTGACGATGGCATCGTCACGCCGGTGGCGCTCGACCTGCTCGAGGAGTTTCTGCTTGACCGCGAGATCCTCGACGACGGCCTCTATGATCCAGTCCGCCTCACGAATCTTCGGAAGATCGTCCTCGAAGTTACCGGTCGTGACCAGTTGCGCCCGCGCCGGCGTAAAGAACGAGGCCGGGTTCGCTTTTAGGGCGCGTTCTCTTCCGGTGTTTGAGATGCGGTTGCGCACCCGTGGATCGGCGAGCGTGAGTCCGCGCCTGCGCTCATCATCGGTCAGCTCGGAAGGTACCATGTCAAGCAGCAGCACGGGCACGCCGGCGTTAGCCAGGTGAGCGGCGATCGCGCCGCCCATCACGCCGGACCCCAGGACCGCCGCTCTATTGAGTCGTCGAACCATGTGAATGGCGCCCCCCTTTAGCTCAATCAGGTCATTCTGGGGATTGCGCGGGGGTCAACGTCAGTGTTCCGGCGGCTTCCTGCTCGATCCGGGCCCGGGTGAAGAGCATCGGATGATACCGGCCTGACGCCCAGAGCGGCACGAAGTCGCGGTAGTGCTTATGAAAGGGCAGCCCGCTCTGGCCTGTCGTGTGAATGGAAATGGAACGATCCCAGTCTCCGACGTCAATGATCTGGCGATATGAAGCGACGACGACCTGCCTGAAATTCGCCGCGTTGAAACCCCCGTTGTTCACCGTAAACGCGTCGCCGCCGGTCGGGGGCGAGGTCGCGTTGAAGATCCAGCCCAGGCCCGGGACCCGGCCGATCGGGTGCGTAAACTCCATGACGTGCAGCCGGCCCCACTGCCAGTTGGTCTGGTCCGGCCCGAGCTTCTCCGTGAGTGTTCGCGCGGTTTTGGTGAGCGCTTTTGTCAGCAGTGCATTACGTCCCTTGGCTCCCCACCAGGGAGAGGTCGGGTCTTGCAGGATTCGCAGCAGGGCGACCTGCCAGAATTGTGCGTGCCGCCGGTAACGCTCGAAGAGATCCTCCCCTAACACCGGAGCGAAAATCTCCTCAAGCAGCGTTACGCGCAGTACTTCGTAGATGGCCGCGGCCCTGCTGTTGGGGCGCAGGACGCCATCCCACACGAGCAGCTCTCTCAGCAACCCCGCCTCGAGTTCGCCTGTGACGCTCACGCCGCGCAATGCGCCAACCAGTACTTGACCGGGGAGTGAGGTGAGGTCCATCTGCACTTTCTTCACATGCTCGAGATCAATCCCGGAAGCCGCCAGCAACGCTTTGATCCGGCGCGCCCGATAGCCCGGATCCCATTCAGAAGAAATGAAGCGCGGGTAACCCTCTGGGACGATCCGGTTGTTCGCGGTGACGACGTACCCGCGCGAGGGGTTGAGCATCGACGGTAGGTCGTCAAAGGGGATCTCACCGATCCACTCATGCTCACCCGTCCAGCCCGGTACCGGGACGGTCCCACGGCCTTTGGCGCGGATGGGAATCCGTCCGGGCAGCTGATAACCGATGTTCCCTTTGCGGTCGGCGTAGACGAAGTTCTGGGCTGGAATCGTCCAGAGGCGGAGGGCGGCGCGAAACTCATTCCAGTTGCGCGCGCGGCCGATGTGCAGCACCGACGCGGCAACCGTGCTCGTGTCCAGGCCCGTCCAGCGCAGCGCCACGAATGCATTCAATCCTTCCTCTACATTGTTGATGATGGGTCCGTGCCGCGTGATGCGCACCGTTTCCACAACGGGCTCATCGCGCCCCTTCACCCTGATCTCCTCCCGCACGGTCTGCGCCCGCTCCCACCCCCCGCGGTATTCGTAGCGCGTCGGATCCGCGGCATCGAAGCGCTCGACGTACAAGTCCATGACGTCGGGACCAGCATTGGTCACGCCCCACGCGATGTCCGCGTTATGCCCGATAATCACGCCGGGTGTTCCCGGGAAGGTGCTGCCGATGGCCCCATAGCCGCCGCCAGACAGGTGCATTTCGTACCAGATCGAGGGCATCTGAGCTTCCAGGTGAGGATCGTTCGCCAAGATCGGTCTGCCGGTCGATGTCCGCGTCCCGCTCAGGACCCAGTTGTTGCTCCCGATCCCCGTCGCACGAGGCGCGACATCGAGCAGATTCAGGATGGCCCTGGAGCGGAATGCGTTTGAAACCGCCGGTTGAAGAACAACAGGATGATTCCCGGGGTAGCGAGGCAGCAGCAGGTGCGCAGCCGCAGTTCCGAACCGGCTCAGAATGTGCGCGCGGAGGATCTCTGATTCCCAGTTCCCGCCCAGCACCCAGGCCATCAGCTTCGCGAACGCAAGCGTATCCACAGGTGTCCACGGCTCTGGAGCAAAGCGCAACACCGTGAACTCGACCGGCAGGCGGCGCCGGTTCTGCGCAATGAAT
Source organism: Armatimonadota bacterium (assembly GCA_020028455.1). Taxonomy (GTDB): domain Bacteria; phylum Sysuimicrobiota; class Sysuimicrobiia; order Sysuimicrobiales; family Kaftiobacteriaceae; genus JACPRY01. Next base: position 4,502 of record JAHZOA010000059.1, read on the forward strand.
GCGTTCACGCCGGCCGCATACGCTTCGAGAGCGCCTCGATTCTCGTCATCAAGTTGCGCAAGGTCGCGTTCCGCGCTGCGACGCAGGCCCACCGTGCGGAGGAACCGGTCTTCCTTGAGCGTGACGTCGCCAAAAATTTCCGAGAGGCGCCCACTCGCGATGCGTCGGTTGAACTCCATGTGCCACAACCGGTCCTGGGCGTGGACGTATCCCTGAGCGAACAGCAGGTCGGGGATATTCTGCGCAAAGACGTGCGGGATGCCCCAGCGGTCGCGGATGATCTCAACAGACGCCCGCACTCCTGGCACGCGTCGCTGTCCCTGCACTACTGGGAAGGGACGGCGGACCACATAGACGCCGGCCGCGGCGATGCTGAGCGTCGCGAGAATCAAGAGGACCAGTCCAGCCTTCAGGAGCCGGCGCATAGATTTCACAGGGAATAGCCCTTTTCCCCATTCCCTATTCCATTTTCCTTTGAACCCGGCACCAAGCAAAATTCTCCCGGCCTCGCTGCAGCTCGGCCTCTGTGCGCCGCCGATGAACAACAACAGAACGCTGGCCGCCACCTGAATAACACGCTGTGCTACACTCGGGCCGTGCCGGATTCGAATAGGGTCATTCGAATGCCGCAGGTTCGCGCCGCGGTCGTTTCCCTCGCGGCCGGCATCGGCGTATTGGTCTTCAAATTTGCCGCCTACCTGCTCACGGGTTCGGTGGCCATCTTATCTGACGCGGCCGAGTCTGTCGTCAACGTTGCCGCCGCGAACATCGCGTTGATCAGCCTCGTCGTCGCCGTCCGGCCGCCCGATCGGGGCCATCCCTACGGGCACGGGAAAGCCGAGTATCTCAGCAGCGCCACCGAGGGCTGGTTGATCCTGCTCGCCGGCGTCTGGATCTTGTTCGCGGCCGCGCAGCGGTTTGTGCGCCCGATGCCCCTGCGCCACCTCGACGTCGGTCTTCTCGTGCTGGCAGTGGCCACGCTCACGAACTACTTGACCGCGCGCTTTCTGCTCCGTGTCTCGAAAGATGCGGGGTCGATAGCGCTCGAGGCCGACGCCAGGCACCTGCTCGTCGACGTCATCACGTCACTTGGGGTATTCGCCGGATTGGGACTCGTGCGCCTGACTGGAAACCAGCGGCTTGATCCCGTTGTCGGGGTGCTCATTGGGTTTCATATCCTGTCGATGGGTGTCGGCGTGATCCGGCGCTCGGTCGGCGTGCTCATGGATACGAACCTCCCCCCCGAAGAAGAGTCGAAAGTGCGCGCGATCCTGGCGGATCACAACGAAGACATCGTGAACTATCACGCGCTCCGGGCCCGCCAGGCTGGTGCCGTCCGATTCATCGACCTGCACCTGGTGTTGCACCGTACGCTCTCGGTCGGCCAGGCTCACACGCTGTGCGATCACCTCGAGGACCACATCCGTGAGCAGCTTCCGGGGGCCGACATTACCATCCACGTCGAGCCCTGCGGACCAGACTGCAGGCGCTGCGCCGTCCTCGCTGCGCGCACCGCGACTTAGTCGCAACGAGCAATATACTCCCGGCCTCGGCCTAGCTCGGCCTTTCTAATCACAATACGTGCAAGCCCCACCGGTCTCGCTACGCTCGACCTCCTCAACAGCCGCCGGCAGCTTCGCTGGCGATACTGGTGGACGCAACCGCAACTTCTTGACTTAAATCAGGTGGCCCGGGTAGGATTTAGGCAGGGCTAATTTAGCCTGGTCTAAATCTACTTTGGGGTGGACTCATATGCGTAGGAAGGCATTTTCCCGAAGGGATCTCCTGAAGGCCGGAGCGGCGGGAGCAGCTGGCGTTCTTGGCGGTCTCGTCCTGCCGCACGGTGGAAATACGTTCGCGGCGACACCGGCGCACGGACAACTGCAGGGCGCAGCCGCGCCCACGTACCCCACGACCGTTCGGCATGGCGGCAATATCACCGTGGGCGAGGTCGACATCGCCCGGATGGGATATGACCCGCTGCAGTTCCTCACCCACTTCGACTACGGGAAGGTCAGCAAACTGGCGAACGGCCAGACGCTCCGCGAGTTCCGTCTCATCGCCGACGAGGGACGCGAGGTCGAGATCGCACCGGGCGTCTTCTTTCCTGCCTGGACGTTCAACGGTACGGTTCCGTCGCCGACGCTGCGGGCCCGCGAAGGTGATCGGGTCAAGGTGACCTTGATCAACGCCAGTTCACACCCGCACACGATCCATTTCCACGGATTTCACAAAGCGGAAATGGACGGCGTGCCGGGCATTGGCCGCGGCGACGTCATGCCCGGCGAGACGTTCACGTACGAGTTCGAAGCGTTGCCGTTCGGGCTGCACCTGTACCACTGCCATTCCGCGCCGCTCAAACGGCACATCCACAAGGGCCTGTACGGCACGTTCATCATCGATCCCAAGAAGGCCCGGCCGCAGGCCCGGGAATTCGTCATGATGATGAACGCCTTCGACACGAACTTTGACGGCGAAAACGAAGTGTACGCAGTGAATACGGTGGCCTTTCACTACGCCAAGCATCCGATCAAGGTCCGCCGGAAAGAACTAGTGCGCATCTACCTTGTGAACATCACAGAGTTCGATCCCATCAACTCGGTTCACATTCACGGGAACTTCTTCAATGTCTACCGCACGGGGACGTCGTTGAAACCATCGGAGTTCACCGACACGATCATGCTCTGCCAGGCCGAACGCGCGGTCCTTGAATTACGGTTCCCGTTCCCCGGGCGATACATGTTCCACGCGCACCAGAGTGAGTTCACGGAGCTCGGATGGATGGGACACTTTGAGGTGAGCGACAATGGGGTCTAGGCGGTGGTTCTTTGGCCTTCTGCCGCTCGTCTTACTGATCGTGCTCGTCGTGCTGCTGTTTCGGTTCGGCCCGATTGGTGTATTCCGGGCGGCGTTCCCTCCGGTCGAAGAGCTCACGATTGACCGAGTCAAACTGGAACCGGGGCAGCTGTTCATCTACGTCACGAACGGAGGGCCGGAGCCGGTCACGGTGGCGCAGGTTCTGGTCGACGAGGCGTACTGGCAGTTCGAGGTCAATCGCGACCAAACGATTCCGCGCCTGGGGAAGGCGACGATCTCCCTGCCGTACCCCTGGGTGGAAGGCGAGACACATGAGATCAAGCTGGTCACGTCGACTGGACTTACGTTCGACCACGTCATCAATGTGGCCACCGAGTCTCCCCGAGTAGACGCGCGCTACCTGACGACGTTTACCCTGCTCGGCATTTACGTCGGCGTCATTCCTGTGCTTCTCGGGCTGCTCTGGCTGCCATTCCTGCGAGCGCTTCCCGACCGCTGGATTGCATTCTTTCTGAGCCTGACTGCCGGGTTGCTGCTGTTTCTAGGCGTCGACGCACTGGATGAGGCGCTGAAGACCGCACGGACACTGCCCGCCGCGTATCAAGGCACATCGCTCGTGCTCCTCGGGACCGTCATTACGATTCTGGTGCTCGTGGCGGTGAGCCGGCTCTTCGTTGCCGGTGGCGATCCGGTGCAGCGCCGCTTTGCGCTGGCCACGCTGATCGCATTCGGCATTGGATTGCACAACCTCGGCGAAGGGCTGGCAATCGGGGCAGCGTACAGCCTGGGCGAACTGGCACTTGGCACGTTTCTGGTTATCGGATTCACGATTCACAACACCACCGAGGGATTGGGGATCGTGGCCCCGATCGCAAAGGAGCGGCCACGGGTGTCGAGGCTGGTGCTCCTTGGGCTGTTGGCGGGCGCGCCCACGATTGCCGGCGCGTGGATCGGCGGCCTGAGCTATTCGCCGGTGCTCGCGACGTTGTTCCTGGCGATCGGCGCGGGGGCCATCTTCCAGGTTGTGTACGAACTCCTGAAGTTGATGATTCGGGACGAGCGCGCCTCGGCTTTGGCCTATCAGGTCGCCGGTTTCGCGGCCGGCTTGCTCGTCATGTATCTCACCGGTCTGTTCGTGGCGGCGTAGACGACCATGCCCGATCACGGATCACATTTCACGGATCACGGGTCACGTGTACTGACGCAGGCGATCGAAGACTACATGAAGGCCATCTACAAGCTGCAGCAAGAGGGCGCGGCCGTGACGACTAACGCCATCGCCGAACGTCTCGACGTCGCGCCGGCATCTGTATCCAACATGCTCAAGAAACTTGCGCGGCTAAGACTGGTTGAGCACACCCCTTATCACGGGGTGCAGCTGACCGATAGTGGACAGAAAGTATCGCTCGAAGTCATCCGCCACCACAGGTTGATTGAGCTCTACCTGGCACGGAACCTCGGAATCAGTCTGGACAAGGTGGATGAAGAGGCAGAGCGGCTCGAGCACGTGATCTCCGAGGAACTCGAAGAGCGAATCGCGCAGTCACTCGGAGAGCCCACCCGCGATCCACACGGCGATCCGATCCCCACGCGCGAAGGCGACGTCGAGGATCTCCACCAGTCGGTGCTCGCAGATCTCGGTCCGGGACAGGCCGGAATCGTGGCGCGCGTCAGCGATCGCGATCCGGCCGTGCTGCGCGACCTAGCGAGTGAACGCCTGCTGCCGGGCGCGTCCGTGCGGGTAGTGGCGGTGCACGACGACGGCGCGCTGTCGGTGAAGACGAAGAAAGGAACGCGCCGCGTCCGGGCTGACCTCGCGAGGGCGGTCTATATTGAAAAGGCGAGAACATAGCCACGAATAACGCCTCTTTCTGGTACTTTGGTCCGTTTGACACCCGCGAAGCGCAGCCGTATACTCGGCACAGTTTTCTGACGCAATCTCGTCGCTCATACGGACCTTACTACGGAGCACAATCGCAGCGACTATGGCACCTGAACTGTCCGGTCACATTATCGTAACGCTTTAACAGAATCCAGTTCAGGGCAGGACGCCCGGCTGGATTCGTGTGTTTATTGGGCCTGTCGGTGTAACGTTTCGGGCACGTTGAGACCACCAGCGGGGCAGAGTGACTCAACCTCTGAACCCCCGCTGTAGTTCATACGTAAGGAGGGGCATAACCCCCAAACAACAGAGGAGCCGGCCCTCAAAAGGAAGCGGAGTCAATGAAGACCGTTCTGGATTACCTGCAGGAAGCGCACCACGACCCGCGCCTCCGGCGGACCACACACCACTACATCTCGGACATGATCGAGCATTACGGCCGCGATCGCGTCTTCGAAGGCGTTTTCGGAATGGAGAAGCAGCTCGACGCGATCGTCGCGTATTTCCGCGCGCACTCCCTGTCGATGGAACGCCGCCTGCTACTCCTCGTCGGCCCGCAGGGATCCGGAAAGTCGATGACGGTCGACCGTCTCAAGCGCAAGCTCGAGCAGTACTCACACACGTCCGACGGTGCGCTGTATGCCGTCGAAGGATGCCCCTTCCACCAGCACCCGTTCGATCTGATCCCGATAGAGGCGCGTGAAGAGCAGCGGATTTTCTGGCACGAGGAAGCCGTGCCGTGTCCTATCTGCGACCGGCTGGTCGATAAACACAACGGGTGGCGCGAGGTGCCGGTGACCCGCATCTACATCTCCGCGCGCGATAAGATTGGCGTCGCCAAGCATACCCCGACCGATCTGCGACGCGAAGACATTACGAATTTCGTCGGCAACATCAACTTCTCCATGCTGAAAGAGCGTGGGTCGACGTATGACCCGGATGCCTACGACTTCGAAGGCAAGATCATCTGGGGAAACCGCGGCATCCTGGACTGGACCGAGGTGTTCAAGAGCCGGCGACAGCTGCTCTCCCT
>JAHZOA010000060.1 GCA_020028455.1 Armatimonadota bacterium
TGACGACTAGCAGGACATCGGTAACACCGACATCGTGCACACGTTAATGGGCTGTTTGTAGCAGGACATCGTTCACATTTGTACGGTCTTCTCTCTGCAACAGGAGGGAAGACCTATGGGAGAGGAAGCCCGACGCCGTGAAGCGATCCGTCGATTCTTGCAAGGGGAAGCGATTAGCGCGATCTGCCGAACCCTGGGGCGATCCCGCCGATGGTTCCACAAGTGGCTCCAGCGGTACGACCCGAGCCGGCCTGACTGGGCCCGGAGCCAATCTCGTGCGCCCTGGCACGTGGCCGCCAAGACTCCCGTGGCGGTGGAGCGCTTGGTCTGTGCCGTGCGACGACGGCTCCAGGCGACCCGCTATGCGCAGAAAGGTGCTTTGGCGATCCAATGGCAGCTGCAGCAGTTGGGAGTGGCGCCCCTGCCGACGATTTGGACCATCAACCGTATTCTTAAGCGGCAGGGCTTGGTGGGGAAGCCCTCGTACCTGCCCCGGGGCACCCCGTATCCCGCGTTGGTGCCCCAGTGCCCGAACGACGTGCATCAGCTCGACCTGGTGGGGCCTCGGTATCTGCAGGGCGCCAGCCGGCTGTACGGCGTCCATCTCATTGACGCGTTCAGTAACGCGGTGGCCTTGGCGGCGGTGCCGAGCAAACGCGATACGGACATTGTCGAGGCCGTGGTGGCGGCGTGGCAGCGGCTCGGCATTCCGCGCCGCCTTCAGGTCGATAACGAGCTGTCGTTTCGCGGCTCGAACCGGTATCCCCGCAGTTTGGGCCTGCTTATCCGCCTCTGCTTGTCTCTCGGCGTGGAGCTCGTGTTCATCCCCGAAGCGGAACCCTGGCGCAATGGCATCGTGGAGCGGTTCAACGACGTCTACGACAAGCTCTTTTACCGCAGTCAGCGCTTCCGGGATCCGGAACATCTGGCGGCCGAGCTGGTGCGCTTTGAAGCCTTCCATAACCGGCAGCATCGCTATGCCAAGCTCGGCCAGCGCGTCCCCTGGGAGGTCCACACAGCAAGCCAGCGCCGCGTGTTGCCCCGGTGCTTTGCGCAGCACCGCGGGGAGTTGCCCTTCCGCGACGGTCGCGTGTCGTTCGTCCGACTCACGGATGCCCACGGACGGGTCCGGTTCTTCAGCGAGTCGTTCCTCGTGCATCCACGACTGGTTCATGAGTACGTCACCGGCACCATCTCGACCCGCGCCGGGGTCCTTCAGTTTGTCCATCAGGGACGGCGCATCAAAGTCTATCGATATGACGTGACCAAAACCTAGTCGCCCTGTGACCGATGTGCTGCCACAAACCATTGACTAAAAACTGTTACCGATCTGCTGCTATATGACAGGATCGGTCGTTCGCTGGAATTCCGCCGCGGTGGCCATCAGGGCGATCCTGCCCTCCTGCAGCATCGCGACCCAATCCGAGATCGAGAAGATCTCCGGTATTTCATGGCTGACCATCACCGCCGTGAATCCGAACGTGCGATGCATCGCCACGATCAGATCATGAATCGTCCTCGCCATCAACGGGTCCAGCCCCGTGGTTGGTTCGTCGAACAGCATGATCTGGGGTTCCATGACCAGCGCCCGGGCCAGCCCGGCCCGCTTCTTCATCCCGCCGCTCAGCTCCGCCGGATACTTGTGCCCCATGCCGGACAGGCCCACCTGCTCCAGCTTCTCCTCAACCCGACGGGTGACTTCCGCATCCGGCAGGTGGAGCTTCTCCCGCAACGGAAAGGCCACGTTCTCGAAGACGGTCAAGGAATCAAACAGGGCTGCCCCCTGAAAGAGCATGGCGAACAGCTTGCGCACTTCGTTGAGGCGCTTTCCCCTCAAGCGCGAGATCTCTGATCCGTCCACCCAGACCTCACCCCGGTCCGGCTGCAACAGGCCGATCATATGCTTGAGCAGGACGCTCTTGCCCTCGCCGCTTCGCCCGATGATCGTCGTGAGCTTCCCGGCCGGAATCTCCAGATTGACTCCGCGCAAGACCGGTTGGCCCCCCAGCGTTTTTTCCACGCCGACGAGTTTGATCATACGCAATCAGGTTGAGGTTGAGGCTAAGGTTGAGTAAGGCGGTTCTCCTTCGAAAACCCTTAGCCTCAGCCTGAGCCTCAGCCTTCTCAAAGAAGGACCGACGTCAAGAAATAATCCCACACCAGGATAAGCACCGACGACAGGACCACCGCTTCGGTGGTCGCCTTTCCGAGCCCTTCGGCGCTCAGGCTGGTGTAGTACCCCTTGTAGCAGCACACCCAGCTCACGATCAGGCCGAAACTGACTGATTTCAGGATGCCCCCGTACACATCCTTCCATTCCACCGCTGACTCCAGGGAGCTCCAATACGAACCCGGGCTGCCTCCGAGCAGGTTCACGCCGACCAGATAGCCGCCGTAAATCCCGACCACGTCGAAGATGGCCACGAGCAGGGGCATCCCGATCAAACCGGCCACCAGCTTGGGGGCAATGAGGTACTGTAGTGGATTGATGGCCATAGTGTCCAGCGCATCCACCTGCTCCGTAATCCGCATGATCCCGATCTCGGCCGTCATCGCCGAGCCGGCCCGCGCGGTCACCATCAAGGCGGCAAAGACCGGCCCCAGCTCCCGGACCATACTCAGCCCGACCGCGGACCCCAGCACGGCCTCTGACCCGAATTTCCGAAGCGTATAGTAGAGTTGCAGGCCCAGCACCATACCCGTGAAGGCGGCGGTCAGGACGACCACGAACGTCGACTTGAAGCCGATGAAATGGACCTGCTTGAGGATCTGAAACGGCCGAAGCGGCGGGCGGATCAGCCACCCGACCGTCGCCAGCAGGAAGATCAGCATGCGACCCATCTCCTGGAGCAGGAACAAGGTGAGACGGCCGAAGCGTGTGAGGACTGCCGTCACCACACCTGAGCCTGCAGGAAGGAAGAGGCGCTAGTCGAGATCATCCAGAAACCTCTCGTAAAAGCTCGTGAGGCGGGCGGAGGCCTGCGCAGCCTGAGCCCGCAGGCGAGCGAGGCCGACCAGAGCGGACGGGCGGGCCAGGCACGCAACCGCGCCTCGGGCCCAGCCTCCCTGGCCGAGAAACAGATTGAAATCCAGCGGCAGATCTTCGTCGAGGAGGTCGGAGACCGCGCGGACCACCAGAAACGGCACATTCCGTTCCGCGGCAGCCGCGCCCACCGCCGCACTCTCCATGTCCAGCCCGATCGCCCCGGTGTCGGCCGCCACCTCGCGCTTCTCCGGGGCCCGCCACAGCACACGAGGCACGGTCGCAAACCGGCCCGAGCGCGCTGCCAGGCCGGCTTCCTGAGCCGCCCGGACGGCCACCGCGCTCGGCTGTTGGGCGCACGCCATCACCTTTGCCGGCTCAGACAGGCTCGGCGCGCTCCCCCGCATGATCACCTCCGTACCGATCAGGAGATCGCCGATGGCCGCGGACGTCAACGCACAGGCGAATCCCGAGGAGACGGCCAGATCCAGCGGGCGGCTGTCCATCATTCGGAGGCTGGCCGCACGCGCCTTGGCGACGCCAACGCCGGTCTGCACCAGCCACAGGCGGCACTGCCCGCGGTGTCCGATCGCGACCCGCGCCCCCTCGACAGGCCGGTGCTCCTCCACCACCATGGCGCGACGGATCGCGCGGAACTCCCACCGAGTCGCCGTGAAAATGCCGACGCGTGTCAAGTGAGTGAGCCAACGGCCAGTCGCGAGCGGGTCAGCGCGCTGAGCTGCGTGCTGCTCGCTCTTCGCTGCCAGCGATCTTCGGATCAGGAATCCGACCGCAGCCAGGCCGCCTCGGCCGCGAGCCGGCGCAATTCGTCGGCCCTGGTCTCACCGCGCGTCTTCACGTTCCGGTACATGGCAAGGGCCCAGAGAGGGAAGTACTGGCAGTACCAATGATAGCGAAGGTAGAACACGCGCGGGAAGCCGGTCCCTGTGTGCCGGACTTCTTTCCAGGAACCGTCCCTCCGCTGGTTCCGCAGCAAGTAGTTCACGCCGCGCACCACGCTGAGGGAATCGGACACACTCGCCGAGAGCAAGGCCAGGAGCGCCCAGGCCGTCTGTGAGGGAGTACTCTCTCCGATGCCGGCGGTGGTTGGGTCGACATACGACAGGCAGGACTCTCCCCACCCGCCGTCGGGATTCTGCTTGGATTCCAACCAGGCCACGGCTTTCCGGACAGCGGGAGCCGACAGGTCTTCGCCGATCGAGCGCAGGCCCGCCAGCACCGACCAGGTTCCGTAGATGTAATTCACGCCCCAGCGGCCGTACCAGCTCCCGTCAACTTCTTGTTCACGTCGCAGGAATTCCAGGGCCGGCTTCACCGCCGGGTGCGTCCGGTCATACCCCATCGCCCCCAGCATCTCCAAGCACCGTCCGGCCAGGTCGGCCGTGCTGGGATCCAGCAGCGCCCGATGATCGGCGAAGGGAATCAGATTGAACACCACTCGGTTGTTGTCCTTATCGTAGGCTCCCCAGCCGCCATTGGACCCCTGCATGGCCATGGTCCATCGATAGCCGCGGCGGAGCGCGAGCCGCTGCGCTTCACGGTCCTCCAGACGCGCCTTGACCAACCCCATCACGACCACCGCCGTGTCATCCACATCCGGGTAGAACTCGTTCTCGAATTGAAAGTACCATCCGCCGGGCTCTGCCGCGGGAGCCGAAACTTTCCAGTCACCCACGGTCGTCGTCTGGCGGGACAGCAGCCACCCGGCTGCCTTCTGCAACGCCGGATGATCTTGCGGGAGTCCCGATTCGATCAGGGCATTGATGAGAAGGGCGGTGTCCCAGATCGGCGAAAAACACGGCTGAAGGTGCAAGCTTTCGACCCGTCCCTGCCCTGCATGATTCTCCACCGTCTCATACACTTCGAGCGCTTCGATCGCTCGCAGCGCCTTCACCAGCAGCGGATGATCCACGCCGTACCCCAGACAGCGGAGCGCCACAATCGAGTTGGACATGGCCGGATAGATTCCCCCGAGGCCGCCCTCACCCTTGATGTGCTCCAACATCCAGAGGACGGCTTTCCGGAGGGCGCGCTCACGCAGCCCGCGAATCGGCATCCGATCGTATACCTTCAGGACCGCATCCAGCGAGATGAACATGTTGCGCCAGGTAAACCACGCCGCATCCTTCTTGAGTGGGGGCACATCCCGGTATCGTACGTCCTCCCTCGGCTGCGCGTACAGCTCGTCGATCCCCTGCTCGCTCGGGATGCGGCAGACCGGCCGGTGCGCGAAGACGATCAGCAACGGAATGAGCACCGCGCGGGACCAGTACGAGATGGCATAGAGGCTGAAATAGAACCGCTTCGGCAGCAGCATGATCTCGGGCGGCATGGTCGGGATCCCGCGCCAGTCGTATTGACCGAACAGCGCCAGCGCGACCTTCGTGAAGACGCTCGCCGCGACCACCCCGCCTTTGGACAGGATCGCCTCGCGCGCGCGGACCATGTCCGGGTCGTGAGCCGGCACGCCGGACAGCTTGAGGGCGAAGTAGGCCTTGACCGACGAGCTAATCTCGGCCGGCCCTCCGTAATAGATCGCCCACCCGCCGTCCAGCAGTTGCATGGCCCGGAGGTAGCGCACCGCCTTCTGTTCCCGCTCGGGATCGACCAGATCAAGAAATCGCCGGAGCATCAGGTACTCGGAGGTCAACGTGCCATCGGCCTCCAGCTCGGCGACCCAAAATCCCTTCGCGTCCTGCCGAGCCAGAAACCAGCCCTGGCTTCTGCGGATCGCCTCGTCAAGCGACTCGGCCTGCGCGGCCGACGGCGTTCCGAGTGCGCGCCGCGAGGATACTTCTGCGCCGAAGGTCGGACTGGGGTTGTCGGAGACCAATCGGAGCGCGGGAGCCGGACGGGCCCGTGGCCCACCCTTCAAGCGCGTCGGAACCGACGCGAAGAGACTGCCGGACAGACGAGTGATGAGACTCTTCAAGAGCTTCATGCGATCCTTTGCGTCACCGTATCACAGGAGAAGGAACAGCGGAGGGAACCCTCCGTCCACAGGCGGAGGCGACCAACCCGGCCTCACATCGGAGATCGGCGGGGAGAGACTCCATGGCCGGTCTTTATAACAAACCGGTCACGCGACTGTCAAGAAAACCAGGCGCGAGGCACGAGGCGATGGGCTATGGGAAAGCCCATCTTTTTCTTTACCCTACCTATAGCCTCTCGCCTGTCTTTAGGCCGGTTGCAGGTTCGCGAGGCGCACGGAGACAAGCTTCGAGATGCCCGGCTCTTCCATGGTGACACCGAAGAGCGAGTCGGCCACGGCCATCGTCGCCTTGCTGTGCGTGATGACGATGAACTGGGCCCCCTCGGCCAGTTCCTTGAGCACGCCGGTGAACCGTCCGATATTCTCCTCGTCGAGCGGCGCGTCGATTTCATCCAGGATGCAGAAGGGCGTCGGGCGGATCAGAAAGCTCGCGAAGATCAGCGCCATGGCGGTGAGCGTTTTCTCGCCTCCCGACAGCATGGCGATGTTCTTGAGGCGTTTCCCGGGCGGCTGGGCCACGATGTCCACGCCTGGCTCGGGGTCCGCGCCCTGTTTCGGCTCCTCACCCTCCTGCGGCTCGATGAGGATCAGCTCTGCGCGCCCGCCGGGGAAGAACCGCCCGTACACCTCGCCGAATTTTGCCTGGAGTTCCGCGAACGTCTGGAGAAACATGGCTTTCGTGGTCCGGTTGATGCGGGTGATGATCTGTTTCAACGAGCGAATGGAGTTCGCGAGATCCTCTTCCTGCGCGGTCAAAAACCGATACCGCTCGTCCAATTCCCGGTGCTCCTCGATCGCGGCCAGGTTGACCGCGCCCACCCGGTCGAGACGCTCGCGAATTTTTCTGAGTTCCTCCCGCAGCGCCACCGAGATCTCATCAGAGGTTCCGGGCTCCTGGATCTTTTCCCTCTGCTCCTCTTGCCTTTTCTCAGCCTCAACCTGAGCCTCAGCCTGTTCCTTCGCCTCCGCCTCTCGATCTGCCTCCAGCGCCTCGGTGAGCGCGAGTTGATAGGTCCCCGTCAGCGTGTTCTCCAGCGCCGCGAGCTGGGTCTTCACTTCGGCGCGGCGGACTTCGACGGCGGTGCGAGCCTCCCGGCTTGCCACCAACGCCTCCCGGACCGTGGCGAGCTCCCGCTCCCTCTGTCGGGCAGCCTCGGCGTCCTGAGTCTGAGCTTCCTGAAGGGACACCAGCTCCGCTCGAAGCTGCGTGCCGCGCCGGTCCAACTCCTGAAAGAGGGCCTCGTTCCGTTCCTGTTCGGATTGGCTGAGTCGGACCGCCTCCGCCAACGTCTCGATCTGCTTTTCGAGCGCGGCCGCGCGCGCGCGGTGGTCCTCGTCTTCGGCCACGAGCCTGGTCACGTCCGCCTCGCAATGCTCCCGCGCGGCTCGGAACTCCGCGACCGCCAGGCGAGACTCCGTCATCCGCTGCAGCAAGGCTCGACTGTCCTCGTCGAGCCTGGCGAGGATGTCTTGAGCCGCCACGAGCCCGGCCTCCCGGACGAGCTGCTCCTGGGCGAGTTGCGCCAGCCGCTCCCGACCCGTGGCCAACTCGGCCTCGATCCGGACCAGTTCCTCGTCCGCCATCTGTCGCTCCGCCCGGACGGTGTCGAGACGACGATCCAGACTCATCACGTTCTGGCTGAAGGCCGCTTGATCCTTTCCCATGGCCAGCAGCTGCAGGTCCGCCTCGCGGATCGCCTCGTCGAGCCGTTGCATGGTCGCTTTCGCCGATTCGCTCTCGGCCGAGAGTCGCTCGCGCAGACGGCGATGGTCCTCCACAGCCTGCCTTCGCGTCGTCAGTTGGGCCTGCAGGTCCTGGATCTCTCGCCGCCGCTGCAGGAGCCCCCCGGTCGCGCCGGCAGCGCCTCCCGTGATCACCCCGGCCGGATCAACCACCTCTCCGTCACGGGTGACCAGCGTCGGGCCATCCGGAGCCGACCACAGGCCGCGCTCCCACAGCTCGATCGCGACGGAGAGCGAGTCCACGATCACCGCGTCGTCGAACAGGCACGTCAGGGCCTCCTGCGACCCTCCCTGGACCTGCACGAGATCGAGGGCCCGCCCCAGCACGCCCGGCTGCTCGCGCAGCGCCGGCCACCAGCCCCCGGCCCGGCGGCCGGCGCCCTCAGCCGACCAGCGGGGCCGCTGCGGCAGGAACGCACCCCGCCCGAGACCCCGATGTTTCAGAAACGCGATCGCCTCCTGCGCGTGAACCGGACCGTCCACCAGCCACGCGCGCACACGCTCCCCCAACGCGGCCTCGATCGCCCGCTCCAACCCCGGCGGCACGACCAGCCACTCCGCGACCGCTTCCCGGACTCCCGCGCAGGCTGATCGCAGCGAGGTGCTTTCATCCTGCCCTTCGCGGCCATACCCCATCTCCTCGCGGAGGACACCCTGCAGCGCGGCCATCCTCGACTCGACGGCCGCCAGCTCCTCCTGCTGCCGGCCCAGCGTCTGCGAGGTTTGCCCTACCGCTTCCTCGAGCCGTTGGGTTGCCAGCACGGCGGCTTCGCGTTCCTGCTGCAAGGATCGGAGTTCCCGTTCCAGCTCGTCACGACTCCGGGTGGCCTCGCCCACGCGCTCGTGCTCCCGGGCACGCTGCCCCTCCAGCTCGACCTGTTCCTCCGTCAGGCGCACGGCGCGCCGGCGGACTTCCTCGAGCCGGCTCTCCAGCCCGGCCAGGGTATTCCCTCCACTGGTCACTTGAACTGTGACGTCCAGGATGCCTCGGCGCGTGTGCTCCACAGCCTCGGCCGCGACCCCACGCCGCGAGGTCATGGTCCCGGCCACCTCCTCCAACTCGGCGAGCCCGCGCCCTCGTTCCTCGGTCTCGACCTGCGCGTTCGCCAGCCGCTCACGAAGTGCGGCCAGTTCCGCGGCCGCTCGGCCACGCTCCCGACCGAGGGCAGCGACGTCCTCCACCGCCTGCGCTCGCTGTTGCTCGTAGAGCCCCAGCCGCCCCCGCTCCACTTCCACAGCCGTGACCGCCTGCCCCTGTTGATAGTCCACGCTGGAGAGCTCTTCCCGGATCCGCCCGATGGACGTGTCCCCGGCCGTCAACTTCAAGCGAAGCCCCTCGAGCTGCGCAGCCAGGCGCGCCTGGTCGGCGGTCAGGCCGGCTTCCTTCGTCTCCAACGTCGCCAGCTCCGCCCCGACCAGAGACTGGCCGGCCAGGAGCGCGCGGCAGTCTCGAGCCAGGAGCCGGATCTCCAGCCTCCGGGCCTCTTGGAGCAGGGTCTGGTAGGCGCGTGCCTGGCGGGCTTGCCGGTCGAGGGAGTTTAGTTGCCGGCGCAGTTCGGCGATGATGTCGCGCACCCGGAGCAGATTCTGCTGCGTCGACTCCAGCTTGCGCAGCGCTTCCGCCTTCTGCTTCTTGTACCGCACAATCCCCGCGGTCTCTTCGATCAGTTCCCGTCGGTCCTGCGGTGAGGCGTTCAGGATATGCTCGATACGCCCCTGCTCGATGATGGTATGCCCCTTGGCCCCCGCTCTCGTATCCAGAAACAGGCTGCGGAGATCCTTCAGCCGGCAGAGCGTCTTATTGATCAGGTACTCGCTGTCTCCGTTCCGGTACAGCCGGCGCGTGATCATCACCTCGTTGTAGGCGTTCAGCGGGTCGGACAGGCCGCCGAGCCCCTGCAGGTGTTGCTCCGGGACATTACTGATGATCATCGAGACCTCGGCCATCCCGAGCGGCTTGCGGGACTCGGTGCCGTTGAAAATGACATCCTCCATGCGCTCGCTGCGCAGCGTCTTGGTGCTCTGTTCGCCCAGAACCCACAGGATGGCGTCCACTAGGTTGCTCTTTCCGGTCCCGTTCGGGCCCACCACCGCCGTAACGCCCTGTGGGAATTCGATCTTGGCCTCTGCGAAGGACTTGAACGCGGTCAGGTCCAGCGATTTCAGATGCATCCAGCTCCCTCCCGATGGGTCTTGCGCTGATCTGGATTCACCGGGCTACGACGCCGTCGGCGCCCTGCACACAAATTGGGCCAGGTTGTAACATGGCCTCGGCAAAAAAGCAAAGAAAAATACTAAATAGGGGGGATCAATGGGGTCTTATCCACAAGATACGGTATGAGACTGGCCGGATAGAATTGAGAGCTGAGGGCTGAGAGCCGAGGGCTGAGAGCTCAGGGCTAAGAGCCGGGGACTGACGGCCGACCGCCTGCCCTGAGTCTGATCGAAGGGTTGACGGTTGACGGCTGAGGGATCGGTTTTCAGGACAGAGGGGCGCTCTCGCGAGAAGCCCGGGAGATGGACTGGACGCTCACGAGCTCCTTCGGCAGCAAGAATTCGACATCTTCCTCGATCACCGTCAACTCTTCCACCTCCGACGCGCCGTAGCCCTTCAAGTAGCTCACGACCTGGGTCACCAGCACCTCGGGCGCGGACGCCCCGGCGGAGATCCCCACTGCCCGGGCATTCTTCACCCAGTCCGGGTTGATGTCGTCGGACGAATCGATGAGATAGGAGGGAATACCGCAGTATTCGGCCAACTCGCGGAGGCGATTGGAGTTCGAACTGTTTGGCGACCCGATCACGAGGATGACGTCCACCAGCTTGGCCAGCTCCTTCACGGCGTTCTGGCGGTTCTGGGTGGCGTAGCAGATGTCTTCCTGGTGGGGCCCCTTGATGCCCGGGAAGCGGCGGTTCAAGGCCGCCACGATGTCCCGGCACTCGTCTACGCTGAGCGTGGTCTGGGTGACATAGGAGAGGTGGTCTTTGTTCTCAACCTGCAGCGCATCCACGTCGGCCACCGAGGAGACCAGGTGGAACTTATCAGGGATCTGGCCGAGGGTCCCGATCACTTCGGGATGGCCGGCATGGCCGATCAGGATCAACTCATAACCCTGCACATGGTCACGGTTGACCTCGTTGTGCACCTTGATCACGAGCGGGCACGTTGCATCGATGATCTTCAGGTTCCGCTCTTCGGCCTCTTCCCAGACCGACTTCGCCACCCCGTGCGCGCTGAAAATCACGATCGCCCCGTCCGGCACCTCGCTCAACTCTTCCACGAACACGGCGCCCTTCTGCCGCAAGGAGTTGACCACGTGACGGCTGTGGACGATTTCGTGGCGCACGTAGATCGGCGCGCCGTAGGCTTTCAGCGACAGCTCCACGATTTCGATCGCCCGATCCACGCCCGCGCAAAACCCTCTCGGATTCGCCAGATAGATCTTCATGTTTCCAGGTGTCTCCAGATTCTCGTAGTAGCCAACGACGGCCGTCCCCTACAAAAATGGACCTCTCAGGGCCGGCAGACAGCGACCCTCACCATACGTCAGAAACACCGCCAACGTCAACTGGATAAACCGAAAGGCGCAGGCCCTTCGACGACGGTCAGGGCAGGCC
>JAHZOA010000173.1 GCA_020028455.1 Armatimonadota bacterium
AGCCAGGCGGAGATCAGTGCAACGACCGGAATCAGGTTTGAATACACGGCGGTGCGTGTGTTGCCGACGATTTGCACCGACGTGTACCAGATGACATACCCCAGCGCGACGGCCAGTGAGGCTGAGAAGACGACCGCAGCCCACGATTGCCAGCTCACCTCCGTCCAGTCCAACCGGATCATCTGTGGAACGCCCGCCAGGATGAGCGCCGGTGTACCCAACCCCATGGTGACAGCCGTAAGTCTCAGCGGAGATAGCTCTTTGAGCAACGGCCGCGAGAACACGGTGTAGACAGACCAGCAGATAGTGCACAGGATGATCAAGATGTCGCCGGCGATGGTGCGGCTGCCGAGGCTGATCTCGCCCTTCCCGCCGACCAGCAGCAGTATCCCGGCAAACGCGAGGACGATGCCGCCCCATCAATCCCGAGCGCAACCCCTAACAGCGCGATGAAGATTGGCGTCGTCGCGAGGATGATCGACGAGTTGCCCGCCGTTGTTCGCGCCAGCCCGAGGATGAAGAAGAGTTGGTACGCGCTGTTCCCGATGAAGCCGAGCACAAATAGCTTCCACCATTCGACTCGCCCGCGTGCGGCGGGCTCGCTCATGGTCTTCGACCAGTCTTGTATCCGATTGGGCTCGATGCGTCTCAGGGCCAGGAGCAAGAGGACGCTGGCAATTGCGAAGCGGAGTCCGTTGAAGACGAGCGGCGGCAGTTCATCGAAGGTTGCCTTGACGAGCGCGAAGTTGAAGCCCCAGACAGTCACCAGGGCCAACATGGCGAGGTGAACCCTGCGCATGCGTTGTGACTACGTGCTGGCTTTCCCGATAATTGTTACTTTGCGCACGAGGTCGCCGGCGGCCAGGATTGCGGCGATCATGCTGTCGGCCTTTGCGATTCCCCTCCCTGCGATGTCAAACGCCGTGCCGTGATCGACCGAAGTGCGGATGAAAGGCAGGCCGAGCGTCACGCTCACGGCGCCGTGAAAATCCAGCGTCTTCGCCGCGATGTGCCCTTGATCGTGGTAGAGAGACACCACCGCATCGTAACGGCCCTCGAGCGCCTGCGCGAATACGGAGTCCGCGGGAACAGGTCCCTGGACCTGGATGCCGCGTGCCCGGGCATCCTCGACGGCCGGCGCAATTTCGTCCTGGTCCTCGCGACCCAGCGCTCCGCCTTCCCCTGCGTGTGGGTTGAGCGCAGCCACCGCAATCCTCGGCCGTGCCACTCCCAGCCGTTTCAACTCGTTGTCGATCCGGTGGAGCATCGAGGTGATACGCTCGCGCGTGATCTGATCCAGCGCTTCGCGCAGCGAAAGGTGACGGGTGAGAAAGAAAATGCGCAGTCCTCTGACCTGGAACATTGTGAGAGGATCGTCTGAATGCGTCAGATCCGCCAACATCTCGGTATGCCCGAGGTGGCGGTACCCGGCTCGCCACAACGCTTCCTTATTGATGGGCGCTGTGGCCATGGCGTCCAGGCGTCCGGCCAGTGCCTTCTGGACGGCGCGCTCGATGAACTGAGCGGCCGCGGCTCCGGCCGTGGCCTGAATCTTCCCCCACTGCAGGCGATGTTCCACGTTCGCGAGATCGATCAATCGCGGTTGGCCGCTCGAGCCGAACTCGAGCCGGATGCCCGTCGCATCCATCGCGCGCTCGAGCACCCAGCGGTCGCCGATGACGACGGGAGATACCGACGCCGGAATGGTTTCATGTGCCAACGCGCGGACGACAATTTCAGGACCGATGCCGGCGGGATCGCCGATGGTGATACCGATGACAGGAGGATTCACAGTGACCATTCTACACAACGCCACCGTAGAGGGCGAATTGCGCAGTCCGTGGAAGTCTGACGCGCCACTGTTCGGATACCTATGGCGAATACTCAGCAGGGGTGTCTGGCGCTCGGTGACATCACCGGCTACACGAAATATCTAGCCGGCGTAGAGCTCGAGCATTCTCAGGACGTGCTTGCCGACCTGATGAATGTCCTGGTCGCGCAGATGCGCGGCCTCCTGCACTTGGCCAAGCTCGAGGGCGACGCGGTCTTCTGCTATGAGCACGAGGGAGAAGCCGACGGTTCGACCCTCATGGCGATGATTGCGTCCTCTTACTCAGCGTTTGCCAGGCGGCTGCAAGTGATTGAGCGCCATACCACTTGCCGATGCAATGCTTGCCGCCTGATCCCACAACTAAACCTCAAGTTCCTGGTGCATCACGGTCAATTCGCCATCCACGAGGTAGCCGGCAGCCGCGAGCTTATCGGGCGCGACGTCATTCTCGTCCATCGCATGTTGAAGAGCTCCTTCACCCAGCGCACTGGGATTCGAGGATACGCGATGATCAGCGAAGCGTGCGCGGCGCGGTTCGGGCTGAACCCTGGACCGCTTGGCATGGTCCCGCACGTCGAGACATACGAGGACGTGGGCGAGGTTCGGAGCCACGTTCTGGATCTGGAAGCGCAATGGAAGGTGGAGCAAGAGCGCCGCACTGTATACATCGCGCCGGGCGAGGGCGTGACGATGATGGAGGCGGACATGCCTGCTCCCCCGGCGATCGTCTGGCACTTTCTCACGGCGCCCCAGCGGCGGATGCAGTGGCAGCCGGATACCCTACGGGTCGAGGAGGTCACGTACGCCGGCGCCCGCGGAGTGGGGACGACAAACCACTGCGTACACGGCGATTCCCTCGTTGAAGAAGAAGTTCTGGATTGGAAGCCCTTTCGATACTTCAGCCACCGTGCGAAAGGCCCATTCGGCACCCTGCAGTTCACAACCGAACTCTCGCCGGTAGCGGATGGAACGGCCACCCGCGTGTCCTGGCGCGTGCGCCCCGAAGGTGGAGCGGCTGACCTCGAGCGCTTTCACCCCATGGCCGCTGAGTTCAAGGAGTGGTACCGCTTCAGTGTTGATAGCATGAGGCGTCTGCTGCAGTCCGTAAAAGACGAGGCCGCCGAACGCCTAGAGACAACGGTCGATTCGTAACCATGCCTCCAACCCAAACGGAAGAGCATACGGTCTTCGGAAGGCTGTACTCGATGACGATCGAAGGACCGGACGGCGACCGCCGCTTTAATGCCTACGTCAAAGAGTCGCGAACCGGCCGGCTGCTGACCCGCAATCCCGTTCGGGGGCGGAGCGTCGATGACGTCCGCGACCGTGCCCTCGAGGTAATGCACAACCTCCTTGGGATTGAGCGAATCCAGGAGGAAGTCCTGGCCATCGCAGCGGAGGTCGCGCCTGGAGCGTCAGTGGAACTCACCGAAGACGCGCAAACAATTCGCGCTTCGCTTACTGGATCGTGGGAGCTCGACGTTCCGTTTACGATGTCGCGGGATGAGCTGGAAGAAGGTCTGGACGTTGAGTCGCTGCGCCTGCGGATCCTGGAACACTTTCATTCACACCTGAGAGAACCGTAGTCAATGGATCTCGTCATCCGCAAAGCCACCATCGCCGGCAAGGAAGGCCCTCACGACATTGGTATCCGCGGGACGCAGGTCGCGTCGATCACCCCTTCCATCAAAGAACGCGGACAGGTCGAGATCGATGCGGCCGGTAGCCTCGTGACACCCGCGCTGGTCGAGACGCATATTCACCTCGATGCTGCTCTCACGGTCGGCCAGCCGCGCCACAATCGCACGGGGTCGCTCTTTGAAGGCATCGAGATTTGGAGCGAGCGCGTCCGCACACTCACCCACGAGGACGTCAGGCACCGTGCCACCACCGCGCTGAAGTGGTTGCTGGCCCATGGCGTCACGTACGTGCGCACACATGTGGATGTGTGCGATCCAAAACTGACCGCGCTACAGGCCCTGCTGGAAATCCGTGATGAAGTGCGCGATCTCATCACGCTGCAGATCGTGGCGTTTCCCCAACAGGGGATCTACTCGTTTCCTAACGGCGAGGAGCTCATGGTACGGGCGCTCGAGATGGGCGCAGATGTGGTGGGGGGGATTCCCCATTACGAGTGGACGCGAGAGTATGGTGAGCGGGACGTGCGGACGGCGTTGCGGCTGGCGGCGGAGTACGACAGGCAGGCCGATCTCCA
>JAHZOA010000061.1 GCA_020028455.1 Armatimonadota bacterium
AGGCTGGCGCCGGAGATCCAGGAGGTCCTCCTTGAGAAGTCCCTGGACACCATGCCGCATTCCGATGATTTCGCCGACGGACTCCGACTGCGCGGCGGTCTCGATGATCCCGGCGAGTGTGGCATTGATGACGGCCGTCGGTCCTCCAGACTGACCAACGATAAGGTTACTGCGGGCGGCCATTTCGAGGGATGAGTCGATTGAATCGATCAAACTCCACGCCGCGCGCCTCGTGCCCGTGCGCAAGCGCCGCCTTCACCGACGCACCCTGATGCACAATTGTGCCGGCCGCGGCCGTCACCGCGCGCGGATCTTCGGGTCCTGGAAACGTCACACCACGGCCAACGAGCGCGCCCCGCACCGTGGGTCCCGACTGCATGGCCGCTTCGATCTCATTGAGCAGCGGCCCCGGATCCCCGCGAGACTCACCGCCGAGAATCAAGATCGGCAGCGTCGTGGCCACCACAACGCGATCGAATCCGTCTACGTATGGGACCTTCAACCACGTCCGCGCGGATGAGGCGCCAAGGGCGGAGGCAACATTGATAGCCTGGATGAGCGCCTCAGCTGTTTTGACGACCTCGATGCCCCGCGGCGTCGACTTCACCATCATCGCTTCCAAAAACACAGGTAAGCCCAGGGACTGACAGGCCGTGACCGCCTTGGCGCAGGCGACAATTGTTGAAAGCGACGATGGTTCCCGAGGCTCGAGCCGGAACATCATCTTGGCGCCATCGAGGCGCAGCGCGGCAATACGGTCCGGCGTGAACGCGGTCATCCGGTCGTCCAATTCGAAATCGCTGCCGGCCAAACCGCCGCGGTTCATACATCCTATCAGGACCTTGCCGTCAAGAAATCTCTGGCCGCCGGCTTCTGCGACCACGCGGTTGATGATCAACAGCTCTTCGATCACATCGGGGGTGGCCATCACCCCGTCGCATTCCGGCGCGGTCAGCACGCGCAGCACGCGGCCGAGCAGCGTCCACCGGTTGCCCATCGCCATTGGATCTGTGCCGGCGCGAAGGACCATGCGCGCCGGATGATCGGCCGCAAGGAGCACGAGCCGCCCGTCGCGAGTGAGACTCTGCGGCCCCCGCCGTGCCGCGGATTCCTCCATGACGACCTCGGGCTGTCTGACGCGGATCTCGGTGATCCGGTCAAAGAACGGCCTCGGGAAATACACGTCGGGACGGAACTGGCTAGTGCGGATGGGGCGAGCCACGCAAACCTCCCGGTTTGCAGTCTACAGAGTCTTCCGAGTCTGCTGTATCTTCAGTGTCTCCAGGCACAACGATTGTGTATTCGAGCGCAAAGTCCTATACATCGGTTAGACTCTTCGACTATTCAGACACATGGACGAAGTAGACTTGAGTGTCAGGGTGCAGACTCAGAAGACCCAGTAGACGCTGGAGACTCGGTAGACTCGGATAGGAGGTACAACCCGGTGTCGTCAAATTGCAGACGGACCTCGGTTCCCATCGAGAGGAGCCCACGGGCTCTTATCGGTTCAGTCGCAGTCAACTCACCGGCCGGCGTCTCGATCAGATACTCGTTGGTCATGCCCATGAAGAACGCGGTCCGGATCTTTCCCGGCAGGCCTGCGCCGTCCGTCTGCACCGTTACCGCTTCCGGACGTGCCAACACCGTTACTGGACCGGCCGCCACGCTCTCTTGCCGGAAGGGAAATGTGAACGGCCCGACTGTGACCTGGCCCTCTCGGTACGTCCCGGTCAGAAGATTCGCCTCGCCGATGAAATCCGCCACAAAGCGGCTGGCCGGCTTCCGGTAGAGGTCCGTCGGCGCGCCAATCTGCTCCACCCTGCCCAGGTTCATGACGACAATGACATCGGACAGCGCAAGCGCCTCGGCCTGATCGTGCGTCACATAGATGCTCGTGATCCCTAGGCGCTGCTGCAGTTCACGAATCTCTGCGCGAACTCGCTTGCGAAGCTTCGCGTCGAGATTAGAGAGCGGCTCATCGAACAGCAGGACTTTCGGTTTCATCACGAGGGCGCGGGCAAGGGCGACGCGCTGCTGCTGCCCCCCGGATAGCTGCGCCGGATAGCGCCGGCCGACCTGCGGCAGGCCAACGAGCTCCAGCACGCCGGCAACCTGCCGGGCGATCTCTGTCTCGGGGAGCTTCGCGATGCGCAGCCCGTACGCGACATTCTCATGAACCGTGAGGTGCGGGAAGAGCGCGTACGATTGAAACACCATCGTCACGCTGCGATTGCTGGCCGGCAACGCCGTGACATCCTCGTCTCCAATCCAAATCCGCCCGCCGGTGGGATGCTCCAGCCCGGCGATCATCCGGAGCGTCGTGGTTTTGCCGCACCCTGACGGCCCGAGCAGCGTGACGAGCTTGCCAGCGGGAATCACCAGGGTGACGTTGTCCACCGCCGCGAATGACCCGAACCGCTTTGTCACGTTCTCCAGCCGAACCGGCACGGCCGACAGACGGGCCTCGGGCATCGAGCTGCGGGTCTCGACCGCTCGTTCCTTCATTTAGGTCATCAAGGTCTTCCCGACCGTCCGCGTATCAAAACGCCGGTTGACGGCGTAGAGTGCCAGAATGACGGCAATCATGAACAGCGTGAGCAACGATGCCAGCGCGGCGCCCCGGCCCAGGCTGCCGTATTCGACGTACGAAAGAATCTGCGTCGTGGCAAGGTTGTGCGCGGGGGTGATCAGGAAGATGACTTGACTCACCGCGGTCATCGCGCGGACGAATGCAAAGACCAGCCCCGACAGTAACGCCGCGCGCGCGAGGGGCATCACGATCCGACGCAACGTAGTCGGTGAGTTGGCGCGGAGCATCGTACTGGCTTCTTCCAGCGAGCGGTCAATCTGGAGGATGGCCGCGATCCCCGAGCGGATGCCCACGGGCATATTACGAAATACAAACGCGAGAACAAGGATGAGTGACGTGCCGGTGAGCAGGAGCGCGCCCTGGTTGAACGCGAGAATGTACCCGATGCCCATCACGGTCCCGGGCACGGCAAATGACAGCATCGAGCCGAACTCAAGGGCACTCTTCCCCGGGAACTCAACGCGGGTCACGAGATAACCAATTAGGAAGCCCAAGATCGTGGATGGGATGGCCGCATACGCGGACAGCCGCGCGGTCGTCCAGAACACCTGCCACCCCGTGGGAGAAAGCGCCTTGATGTGCTGCAAGGTCAGTGCGTAGTCGAACCCCCACAGCTTTGTGATGCTGCCGATGAACACGGACCCATACAGCGCGACAATCAACACTACCCAGGCCAGGAACACTCCAGAGGCCGCGTAGTCCAGCGCCGGGGGCAGCGGGCGGTGCTGCGCGCCTGATGGCTTGCCGGTCACCGTCACGTAGAACCGCCGACCGATCCAATAGCGCTGCACGAGGAAGATCGACAGGGTCATCGCGAGCAGCACGACGCCGTACACGGCAGCCTCGCTTGGATTGAACCGGCCGATAATCGCAAAGAACACTTCAGTCGCGAGAAACGGCACCCCGCCGCCGACGATGATCGGGTTCCCGAAATCAGCCAGGCTTTCGATCGCCACCAACAGGAACGCGTTGGCGATGCCTGGACGGGCCAGCGGCCAGATCACGGTGCGCAAGATATGCCAGCGGGACGCACCAAGTGTCTCGGCGGCTTCCTCCATCGCGGCGTCCATCGCCTGCACGACACCCTGCAGCACCAGGTAGGCGATCGGCGCGTACGCCAGGATCTGGGCAATGGCGACGCCCAAAGGACCGAAGAAAATTCCAGTAGACAATCCAAGCAGACCGTTTGTCACGAACCCCCGCCGGCCAAACATGTAGATGAGCGCCAGGCCCAGCACGAACGGCGGCGTGATGATTGGCAGAATTGAGAGCGGACCCAGCAGGCTGCGGGTGCGCAGGTTGGAGCGCTCGCTCAACAACGCAAACACAAAGCCGAGGGCGGTTGCCACGACCCCAACCACGATGGCCAGCAGCACGCTGTTCCGCAAGGCACCGAATCCCAGGTACAGCGCGGCGAGCACCCAGATTCCCACTCCGGCGACAGCTGCGGCGCGAAGCGCACGCCACCCGCGCCGGTGGGCAAGCCAAACTATTCCAACCACAGCGGCTGTTACGAGTCCCAGGGCGGCCGCGATTGCGGCCTCGTTCCTCGAGCTGGCCGGGTTGTTAAGCAGGAAGAAGGCCGGCGATTTCAGCACGGACGTTACCGCCGCGAGGCTGAGCTGACCTTTGACAACCACGCTGGCCTTCAGCACGGCCCACAGGGGGAACAGTATGAACGCCAAGACGAAGGCGCCCACCCACAGGATACTGGTCGCAAGGAATGCGTCGGTGCGCAGCGTTCCCGACAGTGCGAGGCCGGTGCCCATGATCGCCAGGAATCCGAGGGCGGCGACGATTGCGGCGGGCCCGAACGGCTGCCCGGAGCTCACGAGGTAAAAGACCGACAGCGCGCAGCCGGCGGCGCCGAGCCAAAGTGCGATGCGCCCACGCTGCGATTCAGGACGCTGGAGCGCGCCGGTCAACACCACGAGCGCGGCAACGGCTGTGATGCCTGACATTACCGGCGACTCGCGGAGAAGTTGCAGTCCTATCGATCCGGGGACGAACGCGAACAGGTCCCGCCCTATGCGGGCCCAAGAAAGCAGCAGCGTTCCCAACAGCGTCAGGCCACCCCACACGATGAGGGTGATGTTTGGGCTAGCCCTGGCGATCGGAACGGTCAGTGCACGCGCCATAAACCCAAACTGACCGGGTCCGGCGTCCAACGAACGCAATAGGCCGACGTCGGACCCGGACCCATTGAGTGCTTACTTTGGCAGCGGAAACACCTGCTCCGTCCACTTCTTCACCAGTCCGTCCCGGACGGATTGGCTCCCAAACTTCAGGAAGTCATACTTGATGACCTTGAAATCCTGGAAGCGCGGAGCGGTCCTCGGCACCGCGGTCTTAGAGTTCGATGGGATCTGATACGATTGCCCTCGCTCTGCCGCCAGTGATTGCGCAGCGGGTGTCAGCGCCCAGTTGATGAACGCGAGCGCGGCCGCGCGGTTGGGCGTGGCCTTGACCAGGCTCAGCCCGCCGATCTCATACCCCGTCCCATCGGACGGAGCGTTATAGGTGATCGGGAATCCTTGCAGCACCTGGTCCACTGCATCGTGCACAAACGTGATTCCGATTGCGATCTCACCACGCCCGGTGAGCTGGCCCGGCCCCGCTCCGCTGCGGGAGTACTCGGCGACGTTGCGGTGGATCCTCTTCATCAAGTCGAACGCGGCAGTCTCCCCGTAGACCTGTACGAGCGTCGCGAGCAACGTGTATCCGGTCCCTGAGGTATTCGGGTTGGGGTACGCCACCAAACCCTTGTACCGGGAGTCGGCTAGATCCCGCCACGTACGTGGCACCGGGAGATTTTTCTCCTTCAGGAGCCTCTCGTTTATAGCCCAGCCGAGGATGCCGGCGTACAGCGGTATGTACATGGGGCCCCGCGGGCCGCTCACCGCCTCGCGGAGTTCAGTGCGCACGTCGTTCCACGCGTCCGGCCGAACGAACTCTGTGAGGCCTTCCTCATTCGCCACGATATGCGGGTCGCCCGTCCCGCCGAACCAGACGTCAAACGACGGGTTCTGCCGTTCGGCTCTTAACCGCGCCAGCGCCTCGCCCGAACTCAGGCGGACGAAGTCGAACGCAATCCCCGTGGCTCTGGGAAACTCGGCCTTCACCGCATCGCACCAGGCGGGATTCGGGCTGCACAGCACTGTGACTCGTCCCGCCGGCGCGGCGGACGCAATTCCGAATGCCGCCAGCGTCACCACCATTGCCAGGATCGCAACTCGCTTCATTACATCTCCTCCTCTGTGTTCACTCCGACGCGCATTGACGTCAAATGCGCCACCGTCTGCCGTGCCGCGGACTCTGGATCCGGGGCCGGCAGGATCTCCGCAGATAGATAGCCCTGGTAATCCATCTCCTCTAAAACGGCAAGGATCCTTGCAAAGTTCAAATGTCCGAAACCCGGCGCCTGTCTGTTACTATCGGCAACATGGACATGACCGAGACGGTGGCCGCAGCTCCTGAGCGCTCCTTCGAGCGACCGTTCTTCGATGTTCATATGAAAGGTGTCGGCCAGCACTTGGATGCTCGATGAGCCGACCCGCTCGATGATCTCCAATACCTCGCCGACCGTATTCAAGTAGTCAGTCTCGTACCGGTTGATCGGTTCTATCAACACCTGGCCGCCGTTGCTCCCGACGACCACACTCAAATGATGGAGCGCCTCAGTGAAGCGCGCATCGGTTGTGGAACGATCATGTGTGACGCGACCGCGGATCAGGCCAACGATCGTGGACGCGCCGAACTCTGAGGCCAGATGGGTGTGTGCAGCGATTCGTTCGCTGGCGAGCGCGCGGATGCCTGCGTCGTCGCTGGTCAGGCTCAGACCATCCTTTAAGTAAGCCTGACCTGTGCCGACGGCTGCGACCGCGAGTCCGCTATCACGGATCACGCTGTGCAGGGCCTTGTGATCGATGGTCGCCGGATCGCGGACCGCCAGCTCCACGGCGTCGTAGCCCAGGGACGCCGCCATGCGCACGCCTTGATCCCACCGTCCGCGCACTGCGACCGCATCGAAAGACGTCTCGTCGATGCTGATGACGAGGGCGAGCTTTACGGCGGCCACCCCAAGGAATAGATGCTCTTTCCACCCTTCGCCGGTCCCTTGAGGATCGGCTCGAGCTCTTCTTTGGTGCGCTCGGTGACATATTCTGCCGGCGGGAGTTTCCCAGGTGGGAACGTCTCCATGATGTCCGTCACGAGTTTCTCGAGATAGTCGAGAAGCGCTTCCACGCCCGGAAGCGCCTTCTCGGCTTTGGCGAGCGATGGCTTGCCGACCACACCCTCGATGTACGCCTTGATCTCGATCGGACCAGCGCCGACGTGGCCGTACCAGTTGATCGGCCGTCTGAGCAGGTTACCGGCCTTGTCCACGTGCCCTTCAGGGAGGAAGCCGAACGGTTTGTTGTCAACAGCCCATTCCTGCTTCATCAGTTCTGGGAACAGGGCCAGACACCATGACGTTTCCGCCTCGTCCGCGTGGATGAAGGGTGTCTCATAGGGGCCGCCCTCAGACTTCAGTTTGAAGTGGGTGGGCACGGCATGATACCAGTTGAGGTTGATGATGAGGGCCGGCACCCGGTACTTCTTTGCGAACTGGTGAATCGCGGTCGGTATCACGTACTCCTGGCCGTGACCGTTGAGAAGGATCTGCTTGCGGAACCCCATGTTCCAGAACCCCGCGATCATTGCGCGCAGAAACTCGTTGAAAGTATCCTCGGGGATCGGCACGGTCGTCGGCATTCCGAGGTGATGGTACGGGTGCGATCCAAACCACAATGGTTCTGACACTGTACACCCCGTGCGTTCGGCGACCGCCTCGGCCATGCGGGTGACGAGAAAGATATCCTCGCCGATCGGCGCGTTCGGACCATGGGCTTCGGTCGCACCGAGCGGGACGATCAGAACGTCGTTAACCTTCTGGCGTTCCTCGATGTCCCGCATCGTCATCGTCTGCAAATAAATCCCAGTGCGCCGATCCATGTGTCCGCCCTTAGGCGGGAGACTCCATTTCGCCATTTCGGCCTCCTCTGGTTACTCTTTCAAGATATGAATCCGATCAGGGGGGATCTCGACAAAGACCTCGCCGCTCAGCAGCTGGTCGCCGGGAGACGGCACGTCGATGGTCCAGCGCATGCCATTCACATCGACCCAGTATCGGGCAAGGGTACCAAGAAAACTCGCCGCTGCAATCCGCCCGCCCAGCACATTCGCCGCGTGCGCCGGCGGCTGGCGGTGCAGCCGGATCGCCTCAGGGCGCAGGAGCAATGTGACCGGTCCACTCGGGGCACCGTCTGTGATGGCCAGCGTCACACCGCGGGCTTCAACGCGGCCCGCGGCGACGACTCGGGCATCGACGAAATTAGCGAGGCCGACGAAATCGGCGACGAACCGGTTGGCGGGTCGATGATAGATTTCCAGCGGTGTACCCGACTGAAGGATGCGACCGCGGTCCATGACCGCAATGCGGTCTGAGATCGCCAGCGCTTCCTCCTGATCGTGCGTCACGTACAGGGCCGTCTTTCGCAATTGCTGCTGCAGCTGCCGAATCTCCGTGCGGACACGAACCCTCAACTTCGCATCCAGATTGGAGAGCGGTTCGTCCAGGAGGAGCACCTCCGGTTCAACGACAAGCGCCCGCGCCAGCGCGACACGCTGCTGCTGCCCGCCAGAAAGTTGGTGGGGGAACTTTAGCTCGTGTCCGGAGAGCCCTACTAGTTCGAGCACCTGCGCGATGCGCGGACCGGCCTCTGGCGATGGAACACGCCGCATCCGCAACCCGTAGCCCACGTTCTCCGCCACGTTCATGTGAGGGAACAGTGCGTATTCCTGGAACACCATGGCTGTGTTTCGCCGGTGCGGCGGGATGTCCGTGACCCGGACATCGCGCAAGAAGATGTCCCCCGCGTCGGGACGGTAGAATCCTGCCACCATCCGCAAGATGGTCGTTTTCCCGCAGCCGGACGGACCGAGCAGCGTCGTGAAGCTGCTTTGCGCAACGTCGAAGGACACGTCGTTGACCGCGATCGCGGAACCGAACCGTTTGGTGACGTTGCGAAGCCGGACGTGGGGTTGGGCGTTCATGCGATCCCGGGTGTGCGCACTACCCGCGCTACTGTCGTCCACGTGATGCCAATCGACGCAAACGTGAGAAGCAATAGCATCGTGGTGAGCGCCGCTGCCGCGCCCCAGATGTTGTTC
This sequence comes from Armatimonadota bacterium, assembly GCA_020028455.1. Classification (GTDB taxonomy): domain Bacteria; phylum Sysuimicrobiota; class Sysuimicrobiia; order Sysuimicrobiales; family Kaftiobacteriaceae; genus JACPRY01. The sequence continues at coordinate 8,804 of JAHZOA010000061.1, forward strand.
TGGATCATGTTGAGGATGACGAAGGTGGCGACGACCTGTCCGGGGGTGATGAGGAAAATTACAATGCTGACGTTCGTCACCGCGCGGATAAACGAGACCGCGAACGCTTCGATGAGCGCTCGCAGGAGGAGTGGAAAGTAGATGTCACGCAACACCCGCAGACCGTTCGCACCGAGGTTGACCGCGGCCTCCTCAATGGCGCGTTCAATTTGCTTCAGCCGGGCGCTGGCTGCTTGATATCCCATCGGCAGATGCCAGAAGGCGAGCGCAAGCACGAGGACCCATGGCGTTCCCCCGAGGGGAGTCGCATTAAAAGCAAGGACGTACCCTACCCCGACGAACACCCCGGGCAGCGCACCCGGTAGCACGGCCATGAAGTCTAGCACCTGACGAAGCGGGAGGCGACGGGAGGTGAGAAAGGCGACCAGGACGCCGACCGCCCCCGTAATCAAACCCGCAAGGACGCCGATCCTGACGCTCGCCCACAATGACGCGATGCGGTCAGCCGCGAGGCGCCAGTGGTCCAAGGTGAGCGACCAGTCCCGGCCCCAGACCGTCGTGAATGCTCCCGCGATGACCCCAACGTACACGAGCAGAATCATCACGCCGGCAAGCGTACAAACACCAACGGCTCCCCACTTCAGCACGGGCGGCGTCGGAGGTCGAGCGATGCGGGATCCACGACCCGTGACCGCGGTGTACACTCGACGGCTCACCCAAAACCGTTCCAGGAAGAACAGCAGCACCGTGGGCACCAGGAGCATCGCAACCACCAGCGCCGCACCCTTCAGGTCTCCCATCCCTTCCATCCGAAACCACGCCTCGGTGGCCAGCAGCGGAAACCCACCGGCAATGATCACCGCGTTGCCGAAATCCGCCAGCACCGAGATCGCGACAACAAGCATGGCCCCGGCGATGCCCGGTCTGGCCAGGGCTAATGAGATCGTCCGCACCACAGTCCATTCGTCGGCACCCAGGTTGCGCGCGGCGTGTTCGAGGCTGGGGTTCACAGCCTCCAGCACGCCGGCAATGATGAGCATGGCCAGCGGTAAGAACGCGATCGTTTGGACCAACCAGAGTCCGTGCCATCCGAAAATGTTGGCATTCAATCCCAGTAGCGACTTCGTGATCAGTCCTTGCCGGCCGAACATGAGAATGTATGCGAATGCGACCATGAACGGCGGGGCAAACAACGGCAGCATCGCCAGCGTCCGGAAGAGTCGGCGGCCCGGAACATCGGCCCTCGTCGTGGCAAACGCGAAGACCAGGCCGAGCAGGGTGGC
>JAHZOA010000062.1 GCA_020028455.1 Armatimonadota bacterium
CGCCCTACAACCCCGCGCGAACAACGCCTGCGGGCTATCACGCCCGCGCGGTTTAGGCTGTTCCCCGTTCGCTCGCCACTACTAGGGGAATCTCGTTTGATTTCTCTTCCTCCCGGTACTGAGATGTTTCAGTTCCCGGGCTTGCCTCCGCACCGCCTATGTATTCAGCGGTGGGTCCCGCGGTATGACCCGCGGTGGGTTTCCCCATTGGGAGACGGCCGGATCGAAGGTTGCTAGGCACCTCCCCGGCCCTTTCGCCGCCGACAGCGTCCTTCATCGGCCCTTGGCGCCAAGGCATCCACCATGCGCCCTTAGTAGCTTGAATTTCCCGCCTTAGGAGTAGCTGTTTAGAGCCTGCTACTCTCAACCATCACGTCTGCACACCCAGACGCAATGGGCCCCATGTGCCCATGGGGTACGATCCTGTGACGGAAATTCGTTCCCGCATCTCGGCGACGCAGGGATCTCCACCTCGGGTGGAGACTTCACAGGATCATCGATATTCAGTTTTCAAGGTTCGGCGGTCTTTGGAGACACAAAGAAAGAGGGGATGGGCTTCCATCCCCTCTCGGGTTTGCCCATCACAAGTACGTCGTCGTTTATCCGCTTGCGCTAAGGATCCTTGTTCCCTCCGGTGTCTTCAAGATCATTCCTTATTATAGAGTGCCGCCCCCGCCTGTCAAGGAGTGTGAAACCTCACCGGCGCGGTTTTCCGGTTCGTGAAGCGCCCCATCACGCGCTTCCTCGGCGTTCCAGTGAATCAGCCGGATCTTCACGACAGCTTCTGCCCGACGATTGTAAACAAGGGAATGCCCAATGGTGCGGGCTCAAAAGTGAACTCCGCATAGGCATGAATCGCGCCAAAACCTGCCTGCCGGTAGAGCGACACAGCTTCGTCCTGAGTGTACCAACGTGTCCCGGGTGATCGGCGGTGATGCTCGCGCGCCACGATGGCTCCCTCGAGGATTACTTCAAAAATGTCATCGGTATGTTCCAGCCGGTTGGGCACGTCATACGAGGTCCGCGAGCGCTTCCTCACGACCGCGCCATCCTCGGGCCGGACCTTCTCTGCCATCACTCTCCAGTCGTGATGCTCGAGAAGATCGCCGTCCTTCCACAGAATCATGAACGGCATCGCCAATACCCCGCCCGGCTGGAGGAGGGCATGAAACCGCCGCATCGCATGGCGAGCGTCATCTAAATCAGTCAAGAGCTGGAACGAGCTCGAGGGGACCAGGATCGTCCGGAACGTACGAGGCACTTCGAGAGACTCCATCTGCTGGAGATAGAGCTGGGGGGAGAGTCCGAGTCGCTCCGCCTTTTCGCGGCAGATCCCGAGCATCTCCGGCGAGTTGTCCACCCCGTCGATGTCGATTCCTTGGCCAAGGTAATCCAGCAGCAGCCGACCGGTCCCACAGCCAATGTCGAGGACAGGCTGGCCATATCGCGCGATGACTTCCTTATAGAAGAAGCGGTCGTTCCAAGTTGAAGTGTCTCCGCGCAGCAGATCCCACGTGGCCGCAAGCAACCCACGATATTCGTAATCCTGGCGGATCATGTTGCCTGCTCCCGTATTTGCATCTCCTCCGGGATCTCCACGGCAACCACCTCGGCTTGTGCGCACACTTCGCCCTCCACGGAGAGCGTCGCGTCGACGACGACCTTGCGTCCCTTGACTTCTTTGGCACGCGCCTTCAAGTGAAGCGTCGCGCCGAGCGGACTCGGTCGAAGGAAATCCACACGCAGCGCCGCCGTCACAAACCGAAGCGGAGGTCCCTGGTCCATGTCCGATCCACGCGCATGATGTGCGGCGGCGGCCGCCGTGGCGATGCTGTGGCAGTCGATCAACGACGCGATAAGCCCGCCATAGACAAACCCCGGAATCGCGATATGGTAAGGCTCCGGCCGGAAGACCGCCACGACCTCATCACCTTGCACATAGCTCTTGATCTGCAGCCCGTGCTCGTTGAGCCGCCCGCACCCGTAGCAGTGTGCGTACGGTTCCGGATAATAGTCCTGAATCGCCTTCGGGGTCACTCAGGTGACGACTCGCTTGAGCCGCTCTATGTACTGTTTGCGGAACTTTGCTACTTTGGGCGCGATCACCATACGGCAGTACGCCTGGTCTGGATTTCGCCTGAAGTATTCTTGGTGGTACATCTCTGCCGGGTAGAACTTCTTCAGTGGCGTCACCTCAGTGACAATCGGATCATCCCAGAGCTTCTCCGCAGTCAGTTCACGGATCACGTCCTCGGCGGTCTTTCTCTGTTCCTCACCGTGGTAGAAGATGGCCGAGCGGTACTGCGTGCCAACGTCCGCACCCTGCCGGTTGAGCGTCGTGGGATCATGAATTGCAAAGAATACTTTCAGCAGGTCGCGGTAGGAGATGACGCTTGGGTCAAACGCCACCTGCACCACTTCCGCGTGTCCGGTCGAGCCGCCGCACACCATCTTATATGTCGGATTGGGAACCGGGCCCCCTGAGTAGCCGGAGACAACGTCTTCGACCCCTCCCAGGTCATCAAAGACGGCCTCCAGACACCAGAAGCACCCACCGGCAAGCGTCGCGACTTCCTGCTCCTTCGGCATCTTCATCCCCTCCCAGGCCTGCAATTATCGTATTTGTGGAATGAGAATATTGCAATCTTCCCCCCATCTTGGGCAGGGCGGTGTACTATGTCTGATCCTAACTGGAACACGCTGGCTTCCATTGCCGTCACAGTAATCCCGGCGGTAATCAAGTTTCGCACGGAGATCAGCCGGGCCATCGATCTCGTCGCCGAATTCGTTGGCCTTATCGTCATGATGTTTGGGGTCTTCATCTATGCTACAGCGCTCCCGCAACTACAGCGTGTGCAGGGTGATCTGGCCCGCCTCTCGGCCGACTCGCCAACAACGGCGGCTCAGCAGATGCAGACGCTGTACACACTCCACACGGGATCGATCGCGATGATGGTGCTGGGTGGATTCCTGGCAATCTCGGGCTTGCTAGGACGCATGCGCGCAGGCTTGAAACGATCTCGATAGGTCGGCCCTGACTCTAACGCACTTCCAGTACACCCTGCATTCCCGCTTCTTGGTGCCCCTCAATCGTACACAAGAACGCAAACCGGCCGATGCGGCGGGGCATGAATTCGAGCCTCCCCCACGCTCCCGGCTGCACTCCCATGAAGTCGAGACCGTTCGTCTCCACGTAGGCACTCTCGTTGGTCATGCGCACCCACGTCTTTCGGAGGTAGTCCGTTTCGAATTGATGAGCGATCTGACCGCGATTCCTAAAGATCAGGCGCACAGGCCGTCCAACCCGGATCCGAACCGTGGCCGGGCGAAAGGCAAATTCCGTCATATCGATTTTGACTTCAGCGGACTCTTGCGCGCCGACGGACAAGGGCGTCAGTAAAAGCAGAACGCACGCGATCGCGAGGAAGCGAGCCATTGCATCACGAGATGGGGGGAGGTCGCTTGATCCTCCCCCCACCCAGTTCCTATTCCTTATTGAACGGCGTCAACAGCGGGTTGAACTCTGCGAAGACTCCATTCGGATTGGGGTACCAGATCCACATATGGAGTGTGACCAGGGGCGGATGCCAGAAGTTGAACTCCGACCCCGTCTTTGCGTTCGTCTTCGCACACCGTGCTTCAGCACTCGCCATGACGAAGCTCCCGTCCTTGTAGTGGCAGGCAGCGCCAAAGGAGCCATAGCGGGCACCGGGCAGTGGGGCCTTGGCCGGCCGCTTGGGATACACCCATTCGATGGCCACGAGTTGCCAGGCGGAACCGCTGCGCACGTAAACTAGAAGGGGTGGCTTGGTCACGTCGAAGCCGCTGATCTTGGGGTTCAGGAAGTGATACCCCATGTTGGGGATCATCTGCGTGATGATCATGTACCCATCGGCTTTCGCCTGCTCGACGTCCATGGCATATTTCGAGGTGGCCAGCCTGGCTTTGGAGACCTGGCTGACGACACTCGCCGGAATCGAGGAGCTGGCTTCGGATGCGTGCTGGCCTTGCGCGGTCCCACTGAACAGGATCAGTGACACCAGCAGCACGGCTAATCCAAGTGATCGCATTTCAGCACCTCCACGAATTTGTAGTACCTACCGGTAGAAGTACGGATCGAGCACACTGACCTCGATGATCTGATCCACCGGGAGGCCATTGCGACGGGCCGCTTTCCGGATGGCCTCGGGCGAGGGTCCATCGTACACGCAGAAGGTCCGCAGCTTATCGGGGGTCACGTAGGAGTGAACCCACGTTACCAGTTCCTCCGCGTTGTTCCCCACCACGGTCCGGCACGCTGCAGCCCCCTGTTCCGTCGGGGGAATGACAAGCCCGTCGGGAAACGTGCGCTCCACAAGGTATCGCGGCATCATCCACCTCCTCTCCAACGTATCTGCGGTCGAGAGGAATCATGACGCAGCGGGACCATCCGGAAATCGGGAGGACTCCCTATTTTGGACCTGCGGGGTGCCTAACTTAGATGAACGTTGTTCAGGAGCTTGCCGGCCTGACGGGCCGCCTCCGTTCGGGAGCGGACGCCGAGTTTGGCGAGGACGGATGAGACGTGGTGGTCCACGGTTTTCGCCGAGACCGACAGTCGGTGCGCGATCTCGGTGTTACGAAAGCCTTCGGCGATCAGCCGAAGCACTTCGACCTCCCTTTCCGTCAGCTTCGCAGGATGAGAGCGGGTCGCGGGTCGAGGGCCCCGAGGAATATCGCGGACACCAAGTTCGCGTAGACGGCGCGCGACGATGGCCACCGCGGGGCGGGCACCCAGACGTTCGAACTCGGCGTGCGCCTGGCGCATGGCGGTTTCATCTCCGTCCATCAGCGCGCTCGCTGCCTCATACGGGCATCCAATCTTGGCCCATAACGTTGCCGCGCGAGACCAATGACCGGCGATCTGGAGGGCGTATGGCTCTGCTGCGGCAGAGGGAATCTCCTCCATGATGCCTGCACGCCAGCGCCAATAAGCCAGCTGGCCGACCACCCACGAAGCCCGGCAATGAAGCGCGAGGTCAAGAGCATCTCTCGTCGTCTGTGGGATCGCTTCGTAGTCACGTTCCAGCCAGGCGGCTTCGGCTCTCGCCGACGCCACCGGCTCGATGAACTGCAACTCGTCGCTCTTCTCTGCCAGTACGAGCGCCTCGTTGAGCAGCGGCCAATAGTCGGGATCTCCACGCCGAGCGCGCACGAGCCCTAGGGTCACAAGCCCGAAGATACGGAGCAACGGCGCGCCCCGGGGATAGCGGAGGACGGCGGTAGCGGCGTCGGCGGCCTCGCTCCAACGCCCCTGGTCGAGTTCGCAACGTGCATGACAAGCAAGCACGTAGAGATACCAGAGATCCAGACCCAGCTCTTTGCATATTTCCATTCCCTCCGTCAAGCGACTCGAAAGGGCATAGTTGCGGGTGCGCATCGCGGCCCAACCAAAGTGGATGTACGCTCGCCCAACGTGCTCTTCGAGTCCTGCTTGCTCGGCAAGCTCGAGGCTGCGCTCGAGTTTCTTGCTGCCCTCCGGGCGGCCCGTGAGGATTTCCATCGTACCCAGGTTGTTGAGGGAGTGCACGATGATTTCGGTCTCACCTAGCGGCTCAGCGATCTCGAGCGCACGCATTCCCCACTCAACCGTTCCCTCATCATCTTCTTCGTTCATACAAACCTGAGATAGGTTGCTGTACGCCAGTGCAAGCTCACGTCCGGGCGCGAGCTGTTCAAGCAGTGCCAGCGCCTGTCGACCGGCCTTAACTGCCCCCGCCTTGTTGCCGGCACACCAGTAGCGGCGGGACAGCGAACAGAGTGCGGCCCCTTCCCTCAGGCGGTTCCCCAGCATCCGATGCAGCTCGATCGCTTGCTCCATGGCTTTGATCGCGTCGTCGGCTTGGTCGGTCAGGTAACACTCGTACGAATAACGCTCTAGTAGATCGGCCCGACCCTCTGGCAGCAGACCGTCGCCGAACCGCAGTGTTCTTGCGTACTGGGCCGCGGCCTCACGATGCGCACCAAGTGACGCGGCGCGGGCTGCGGCGAGCGGGGCAAACTCCAGGACAGCCTTTGCGTCTCCCGCTTCCTCCGCGTGGTGTGCAACACTGGCTAACATATCGGGCTCAATGGTCGCCGCACGAATGGAAGCGAGCACCTCGCTGTGCAGCTGCTTTTGACGGCGAGGCATCAGGGTCTCCAGGATGGTCTCGCGCACGATCTCGTGCCGGAACATCAGGTGCCTGCCGTCCATGCGAAGCATGCCCATTGCCACGCATTCATCCACCGGCTCGTGAACCGGTCCAGAAACAGCACTCAAAAGAGACGGGTCCACAGTTGCGCCGATAATGGCTGCCGCTTCAAGCGCCAAACGAGCGGGTTCCGAGAGCCGTGCGGCACGGGCCAGAATCGCGTCGCGGACGCTGAGCGGTATTCCCGAATTTCCCGCCGCCAGAACTTCAGCGATGAAGAATGGATTGCCGGCGGTCTGACGGTAAAGCGTGCCGGGGTCGATTCCGCTACCTTCCGCGAGAACTCGGACTGCCGCCTCGGACAACGGGGGAAGGAGTAAACGGTGCATAGGTCCTAGTGTTGCCAGGTCGCCGAGGACGATGCGCAGCGGGTGCCGCGGGCCGACCTCGTCGGTACGATAGGTTAATACCAACAGTCCCCGAGCAGGGCCAATCCGCCGGCCGAGGAAACGGACCAGGTCTAACGTGGCCTGATCTGCCCAGTGGACGTCCTCGAAAACCGCGACCGTTGGTCGGACCGACGAGGCGAGCTCGTCGAGGAACGCCCGAAAGATTCGATCGCGTGGCTTGTCGCCGCCAAGGAGGTCGGCGACATCACCGCCCAGCGATGGAGCGATGTCGACGAGTGGGCCTAGCGGGCGCGGGGTCGAGAGCGGATCGCAAGCACCAACGACTACACGGGCGGTCTTCTCAGCGGATCGGCCGAAATGCCGGACGAGTGCGGTCTTTCCAACTCCGGCTTCTCCGGCGAGCAAGACGAGCGACCCCTGTCCCGCGACAGCCTCCCGCAGGAAGGTCGCGAGTTGTTCTAGATATGGAGCGCGCTCTAGGAGTTCCATACTGGTCGTCCCCAGCAGCTATCTTCGCAAACGAGCCACTTCGACGTGAGTACAGCGAAACCTACGAATGTATAAGGAGACCTAGTTGTTTCCTGGGGCGGCCTTGGACTGGCTGATAATGCCGGAACGGTACGCGGCGGCGACGGCTTCGGCGCGTGAGCGGGCGGATAACTTTGCGAGGATCGCGGAGACGTGGTGATCGATAGTCTTGGCCGACAAGAACAGTCGTGAGGCGATCTCGGCATTCTGCAAGCCTTCACCTAGGAGCGAGAGAACTTCCAGTTCGCGTGCTGACAAGCCGGCGGGGTTACTTCTAGTGACAGCGCGTGGACCACGCGGAATGTCACGAATCCCTTGCGCTCTGAGGCTTCGCCGCACCATCTCAGCGGCTGGACGTGCACCTAGCCCTTCGAATAGCGCAAGGGCTGTCCGCTGCGCATCTACATCGCCATCACCAAGCGCCCTGGCCTGTTCATATGGACAGCCGAGGCGCTCCCAGGCATCGGCCGCCGCGCGCCACTCTCCTTGGATCTCTAGCCGGAAGGGCTCTGCCGCGATCGCCGGTGCCGCTGAGAGTTCACCGGCACGCCAGAGCCAGTATGCGAGCTCGCCCACAAACCAGTCGTGTTTATGGCGCATCGCGAGATCGAAGGCGGCCGTGGCCTCTTCTCGAGTGGCAGCATGGTCGCCCGCCAGCCAGGCCGCTTCCGCGCGCGCCGCACGAACCGGCGCGAGTCGCTGCAGCGTTTCCGTCTGTGCTGCGAGCTGAAGCGCTTGATCCAGTGCTGATTTCACTTCCGGATCGCCGCGGCGCGCCCTGAGACGGCCGAGCGCAACCAACGCCATGATCTGGCTGATCGCTGAAGCACCGCGGCGTGACACGGCCAAAGCGTCCTCGCCGGCCTCACTCCACCGCCCGCGGTAGAGATGCACGAGCGCGCGCCAGGCCAGCATGTACAGCAGACTCTGGTCGAGGTCACGGTCGGTGGCATACGCCATGCCGGTCCGCAGATATTCCTCGGCATCCTTGAACAGGTACCGCTCGCCAAAGGCAGATCCGAGATTGGAGTACGCCAGCGCCACTAGCGTATCGAAGCCTGCCACGGTCGCCAGGTGCACGCCCTTCTCCAGGCTCGCCCGTCCTTTTTCCACGTCCCCTGAGACGACGAGCGCCGCGCCGATTGAGGTGTACGCGTTCACAATCGTCTCTTGATGGGCGAAGCGCTCGGCCATCGCAATTGCCTTCTCTCCCCAATCGATGGCCTCAGCGGTATCCCGGTTCAGCATGCGCATATAGGATTGAATAGAATATGCGAAGGCGAGCTCGCGGGTGGGAGGCTGGCTCTCCAGCACCTCGATCCCTCGGCGACTTGATTCTTCTGCTTCCGCGTTCCGGCCCGCGCGGACGAGTGCCCGCGACTGATTCGTGAGATTCAAACCTTCTTTGACTCGCTCACCCTCCGCGACAAAGATACGATTGGCTTCGCTTAGCGCTTCGATCGCATCGCCGATTTGATCGATCAGGATGGACTCTCTCGCAAAATCCTCGAGCAGCGCTGCATGCTCCAGCGATGTGAGGCTCCGCCCGAATCGGAGCGCACGCGAAAACTGAGCGGCCGCTTCGCGATGGGCGCCGAAAGCTGTCGCCCGGCGCGCGGCCACCGGCGCGTATTGGCTTACCGCTGCGGCATCTCCCGCCGCCTCGGCATGGTAGGCGACGCGTCCGGGTTCGTCACGACCTGCCGACGCGGTCAAGAGCGCAGCGAGCACCGCCTGGTGCAGCGCGCGGCTGGTGCCGGGTGATAAAGCCTCGAGGATCGCCTGGCGCGCAAGTTCATGGCGAAACGCCAGCTCCCCACCGTGCAGGCGCAGCATGCCGCGCGAGACGAGCTCATCGACTGCCTCTGGGTCCGAACCTGCAGTCGCGTTCATCAGCCACGAATCGACCCGGTACCCGATGACCGCGGCCATGTCGAGCATGCGTCTCGCGGCCTCCGACAACCGCGAGGCCCGCGTGAGCACCGCGTCACGCACCGTGGCAGGAACGCCGCGCTGATCACTGGCCAGCACCTCCGTCACAAAGAACGGGTTGCCACCAGTGGTCGCATGGATGCCCTCAGCCGATCGTTTCGCACGACGCGCAAGGGTCTCAACCGCCATTTCGGAAAGCGCGGTCAGCACAATCCTCGTGACGGACCCACCCGGCAACTCGCCGAGAATTGACCGCAGCGGATGGCGTGGTCCTACTTCGTCGTCGCGGTATGTCAGCGCCAACAGCGCTTTGGTCCTCTGGATGCGCCGGCCGAGGAACTTGATCAAATCAAGGGTTGCTTCATCCGCCCAGTGGACATCTTCGATCACGAGAATCGTGGGCTTGCCGGAGACTTGAAGCTCCGTGAGCATCGTCCCAAAGATTCTTGTGCGCGGCGCGTCGCTCTCGAGGAGGGTGAGTAGGTCGGATTGCATTTGCCCCGCGATATCGTGCAACGGGCCTAACGGCCGTGGTGTGAAGAGGGCTTCGCAGCCACCCCACAGGACGCGGGCATCGCTGCGGTGCCGCTCGGTGAATTGCTCGACCAGAGAGGTCTTCCCGATCCCCGCCTCGCCGCCGACCAGAACCGTCCGCCCTGTCCCGGTGGCAACAAGACCTAGTACCGAGTCGAACTGTGCCAGAGACTGGTCGCGTTCCAGGAGTTCGATCATACCAAGAGTCAGCGGGAGCGCTTGACGCGTGACTGGACGGCGCGAACGCGGGCGCGCCGTGCCCGGCGATGCTTCGTGTACTTAGGCTGGTAGAGCTCAACCTCACCGCCACCGGGGACTTGGAACCTGGTCACGCGGCCCCATTCCTCGTCGCGGATCCCGGTTGTAAACTTCA
>JAHZOA010000174.1 GCA_020028455.1 Armatimonadota bacterium
GGCCACAAATGCACCCAGGACGTTGACGGACCAGAAGATGCCTGCATGCTTGGCGATGAACGGGATGTACCGGTGCGGGTTCGCCTGGTCGGCGAGACTGAGGCCTGCCGAAGGAAAGACGAACACAAGTCCCAGAAAGAGCCAGGCCATCGCAATCCCGGCCAGAACTCCAGCTTCGCCACCTAAACGCCGCAGGTTATCCATATTGGATCCCCCTCCTTTTGGCGCATAGAGACATAAATAATCCAGTCTGCGTGACAGGCATTCTATGCCCGCCGGAGGGTGCAAATAGTCTCCCCTTAGATGGAATGGGAACCCGTCAAATGAGGGATAGACGCGCGATTGGAGCTGGGTAAAGATATGAGTACTCGGGGGGATCGATGAGAACGGTTAGCGAGGTCATGACTCGGAATCCCGTCATGCTGGGCGCCGGCGCGACCCTTCGGGAGGCGCTCTGGACGATGCGGGACCGAGGCATTTCCAGCGTACTGGTTGTCCCCCAACCCGGCTCCGCCGAATACGGCATTCTCACCATGCGCGACGTCATCGCCAAGGTCGTGGGGCCCGGCCTTGATCCGGTTCGGGTCCGCGTCGGTGACCTCGTCTCCTGGCGGCTGACCACCGCCGAGCCCGGCTGGTCCCTCCAAGAAGCCGCGGAAAAGATGGCCAGGGCAAAGGTCCGCAGACTACCCGTCGCCTCGGGCGATGACCTTGTCGGTATCGTTAGCGACACAGACCTGTTCGGCGCAATCGTTCCCGGCGATGAGTGGGGCCATGCCCGCGCCGTGCGCAAGGAACGTGCCATGCGCCGGGTGCAGCAGGGTGGAGCGGTGCGAACCGTTGCCGATCTCATGTCGTCGCCTGTGCTGACGATCGAACCCGATGCCAAAGTTGTCGACGCGGTTCGAAAGATGGCATCGAGCGGGGTGAGCAGCCTGATTGTTCAGGGTGGCGAAGAGCTGGAAGGGATCATCACCAAACGCGGCGTCATCACGAAATTAATGGCCGTTGGCAAGTCGCCTGAAGATGTCCGGGTTGCCGATGTTATGTCGGTGCCGCTCCTGACGATCGACGCGAGCGCGACGATCGAAGCATGCTCGGCGCGAATGGTGGAAGAGAACGTGCGTCGCTTCCCGGTCACACGCGAGGGCCGGATCACAGGCATCATCAGCGACAAGGACATCCTCTCCGCGGTCCTGGCCGAGCGCTGGCGCGCGCGCCCGCGGGTCCCGGCATCGTTCATCGTCGCCGACGTGATGCGGCCGTCGGTAGGAGTTGTCGAAGCGGCCGGCATCGAGGGTCTGTTGCCGGAAATGAACCTCTGGGACGCGGCCGACCGGATTGCCGCCGCGGCAACGCGACAGCTTCCCGTGATTCAGGCGGGCAAAGTCATCGGCACAGTGGGCGAGGCCGATATCCTCCGGGCCCTAGAAGAACGCGGGGCAAGCGACTAACGCGGGCTATCCCCAGCGGCCGGACTCCGGATCACCTTCCACCGGCCCAACATCCTCCAACTCAGCCCACACATGCTCGGGAATCTGGTAATTGGCAAGATCAACCATCTGCCTGACCCTTTCGGCCCTACTGACGCCCACAATCGTGGAGACGATGCGCGGGTCGCGAAGCGAAAACTGCAGCGCGGCTGCCGCCAATGGCACGCCATTGTGCCGGCAGATGTCTTCCATCCGGGTCGCGCGCTCTAGAAGGTCTGAAGAAGCCGGCACGTACGAGTAGCGTGGATATTCCCGTGGCCCTCGCGCGAGAATGCCTCCACCGAATGGCGCCGCGTTGACCACCGCCATCCCTCTGCGGTGCGCGATCTCCAGCAGCGGTTCAGCAACCCGGTTGAGCAGCGTGTACCGGTTATGCGTGATCACCGCCTCAAACGCCCCGGTTTCCACGTAGCGGATCATCAGATCAATAGGGCCGCCGGCTACGCCGATGTGCTCGATCACATCCTCATCTTGAAAGCGCTTCAGGACCTCGAGAGGCCCTTCTCTGCTCATCACATTCTCAAACGTGGTGTGCTCGGGGTCGTGCAGATAGACGAGCGGCAATTGCTCGAGCCTCAGCAGTTGCAAACTTCGCTCAAGCGAACGCTGGATCTGGTCGCCGCTGAAATCTCCGGTTTGCAAGCTCCGATCGACTTTGGTTGCGAGCACGTAACCCTCAGGCACGCCTCCGTACTCGCGCAGCACCATGCCGATGCGGCGCTCGCTTTCACCATCGCCGTAGGACGCGGCCGTGTCCAGAAAATTGATCGGGCTGTGAAAGATGGCACGCAACGTTTCCAGCGCCTGGTCCGTCGCCACCTCGTAACCGAACGACTCCGGCATGCTGGCGAGCGGGGCCAGACCCGCGGCGAGCGCGGTTACCTGCAGCTTTGTCTTTCCGAACGGACGAAGCGGCAGAAAGTCGGGCATCAACTTATCACCTGGCGGATTCGTGATGCCATCTCAGCAAGCGACGCTTCGACACTCATTTCCCCGGTGATGGCGGCGCGCGCCGACTGCCAGATCGCTTCCTCAATCGCCGGCCATCGGGCGTGGGCAGGCGGAAAATGCGCCGCGTGGCTGGATTCGTCCAGCAAAGCCCACCGGCGAGCCTGGAGCGACCCGGCGGGAGATTCCGCCTTCACCTGCGCCAGCACGGACGGACGCGCCGGCAGGCTCCCCTGTCTGGCCTCCAGCAGTTGGCTGTCATGGTCGGTCAGAAAGCGCAACAAATCGAGCGCCGCGGCACGGTCGGAGACCGTAACCGGGATCGCAAACGTGTGCGAACCGGCGTAAATGTGCCGTCCTCGAGGACCGGACGGATACAGCGCGAGATCGAACGTTCCGCTGACCTGCGACTGGGAAGGCTCGGCATACGTATAGAATCCTCCGGGCCAGTCCGTGGTCATCGCGGCCCGTCCTTCGCGGAAGCAGGCGGCTACCTCGTCGTAATGCCAGTCGGGAGTCTCCGCAGGGGCGGCGCCGCGCCGGTAGAGATCGACCAGCAAACCGAGCGCCCACCGTCCGGCATCATCCTCAAACGCAGGCTGCATTGACTCGGACAGCAGGCGGCCGCCGGCCATCGCCTGTAGTTCGAAGAAGTGTCCGAACAACCCCGATTCCCTTCCGGGGAATGCGAAGCCATAGAGATCCGGACCGCGCGCAAAGTGCGTGGCGACGGCATGTAATTCATCCCACGTTTGCGGAACGCGCAATTCGCGGCCGGTACGCGTGCGGTACCGTTCGCGTTCCCGGGCGTCTTCGATGAAATCCTTTCGGTAGTACAGCAGCTTCAGGTCGAGGTTCCGGGGCAACCCGTAGAGCGCTCCGTTGATCCGGGCCAGATCCAGTGTCCGGGGATGAAAGACGGCGAGCTCCTCCGCGTCAAGCAGGTCGTCGAGTGGCAGCAGCCACTGGCGTTGGGAGGGCGCATATTTTGAGTGGGTGGAGATCAGGTCGTAACGGGCAGTCCCATTCCCAAACTCGCCTGCGATGCGGGTGTTCAGCTCAGGGTGTGGAAGCGTCGCTGCGACCTCCACGCGCTGTCCGATCATTCGCTCGTACTCGGACAGACGCGCGTAAAGTGGGTCGTACATCGGCCCGCCGACGAAGAGAACTCGCAGGCTTCTCACTTAACCCGGCACCAAGCAAAATTCCCTCGGCCTCGTTGCAACTCTCCAGACTCAATCAACGTGCAAAATTCACCGGCCTCGCTACTGGCCGGCAGGAGGGCCTCCGGCCGCCGCGAAATCCAAGCCCGTCCCACGAGATTTCAACAGGAGGTGAATGAATGTGAGGCGGCAGCTTCGCTTGTCGCTTGCGCTGCTGGTCGCGACCGTGTTGGTATCTGCGGTCAGCGTTCCGGCGGCGTCGTCAAGACCCTTCGCGGGCGTCACCGTGAACGTTCTCACTTTCACGGGTCCCCAGATTGCGGAACCGCTGCAACGCCGGGGACCAGCCTTCACGAGACTCACCGGCGCCAGGATCAATGTCGTTACGGTTCCGTTCAGCGATCTCTACCAGAAGATTCTCACCGATTTAGCCACGGGCACGAACAGTTACCATGCCTTCGTCTTCGCACCGCAGTGGATGGTCGACTACGTCACACCTGGATATCTCGAAGACATCACGATGCGTGTGTCGGCCGATCGGAATATCCAGTGGGCGGACATTGCCCCATTCTTCAGGAACTTCAGCGCCAGTTTTGGCGGACGGGTTTACACGATCCCGCTCGACGGCGATTTCCAGATGGTGTATTACCGCTCGGATCAGCTGCGGCGCTTCGGGCTGCAGCCGCCGCAGACGTGGGAGGATTACTTGAGGGTCGCGCAGGCGCTACATCGGAAAGATCTTAATGGCGACGGACGGGCCGACTTCGGGTCCTGCATCGCTAAGAAGCGCGGCGCGCAGTCGTACTGGATGATCTGGTCCGTGGCGGGAGCGCTTCTGCAGAGCCAGGGCACCAACCAGGGTGCGTTCTTCGATGTGGACAGTTTCGCGCCGTTGACCAATAACGCTGCCTTCGCCGAAGCGCTGCGCATCTATACGGAGACCACCCGGTACGGTCCCCCCGATGAGCTGAACTGGGACGTCGGCGACTCGCGGGCCGGATTCATGACCGGGCGCTGCGGCCTGAGCCTCGACTGGGGTGACATCGGCACGCTGGCCATCGACCCCAAGACTTCAAAAGTAAAGAACAAGGTCGGTGCAGTCATCCTGCCCGGCAGCAGGCGCGTGCTCGACCGCAGGACCGGCCAACTGGTCGCCTGCAACAGTACGACGTGCCCGCATGCCACAGGAGGCGTGAATCATGCGCCCTTCGCGGCATTCGGCGGGTGGTCGGGTGGCATCAACAAGGCGGCTCCTGCACGGGTGAAAGACGCGGCCTACGCGTTTATGTCATACATGAGCCAGCCCGCTCAGGCCAACGTCGACGTGACCATCGGGATTACGGGATTCAACCCATACCGCCGGTCGCAGTTCCAGAACACGAACCTCTGGGTGAAGGCAGGAATGAGCGCAGCGGCAGCCCGGAACTACCTGGGCGCGATCGAGGCGAGTCTGGGCAGTCCGAACATGGTGCTGGATCTGCGCATCCCGCAGAACCAGCGTTACCAGCAGGTCGTGCTGGACACGGCGATCGCCAAGCTGCTCGCGAAGCAGATCACCATCGAGCAAGCGATGAAGGAAATCACTGATGGCTGGGAGGCGATCACCAACGAGCTCGGAAGGGACCAGCAGTCGCAGGCATATCGATCGGCCTTAGGTGTCAAAAGGTAACGACCAGCCTGCATGCTGACGGATCGTAAGCTCCGCGGGACAGGGTCACCCAATGGCCCTGTCCCGCTGTCATTCCTGGGCCAGGGGCTCGCCGCGTGGGTTGATCGCCAGGCGAGGTTTTTGTTCCTGCTGCCGGCGGTGCTGCTGCTGATCCTCCTCTCGATCTTCCCACTCATTTTCTCGGTATACCTATCGCTCGTGCGTTTCCAGCTTGTTCCCGGCGGCTTCAGGTTTAGGTTTGTGGGCCTGGCCAATTATCGCAAACTCATCACCGGCATCGAGCGGGAACACTTTCTCGGCCTCCTGGCGAGTCCCGCCCCGCTGATCTGGGCCCTGGCCGGAGTGATCGCTGCCGTCCTGCTCCTCTTTGTCATCCGCGGCATGGTCCGAGGACGCTCGACGCTTCCCGCCATGGCAGGTCGTGCGGTCTTCGCGCTCATCGCCGGCACACTCGTCTGGCTAATCCTTCGCACGCTCACCTCAGGCGGTCGTCCCGGCTCACTTGTCACGACGATGGTCTATGTGTTTATAGGCATCACGGTGCAGTACTGGCTGGGTCTCACGTTGGCGTACCTGACGTCGCAGCACCTGCCCGGTCGTCGATTCTTTCGCGTGGTGTTCTTGCTGCCGATGATGATCACGCCGGTCGGGATCGCGTACATGTTTCGCATCCTGGCCAACCTGGGAATCGGGCCCTTTACGCCGCTGTGGGAAGCCCTCGGACTGGCCGAAGTGTCCTGGGCCAGCGACCCCTGGGGGGCGCGGATCGTGGTCATGATCGGAGACGTCTGGCAGTGGACGCCGTTCATGTTCGTCGTGCTGCTGGCAGCGCTGGAGTCGCAACCGCTGGAGTTGTTGGAAGCCGCGATGGTCGACGGTGCCAGCCGGTGGCAGACGTTCTGGAGGGTGACGTGGCCTCAGATCCTGCCGGTGACCTCAACGTTGGTGCTCATTCGGATGATCGAAGGGTTCAAGATCATCGACCTCCCAAACGTCTTGACCAACGGCGGGCCGGGAACAGCGACGGAATCTCTGACGCTGCACGCCTTCATCGCCTGGCGCACACTCGACATCGGGGGATCGGCCGCCGTCGCCTACGCGCTCCTGTTCCTGGTGACCTTCATGGCATTGTCGTATATCAATCTCGTGCACCGCCGGCTGGCAGGAGCGATGTGAGATGTCGCGCGCGCAGGCGTTGACCCCTACCGGCACAATACTCAGCTATCTCATCCTCGGAGGGTGGGCGTTCATCGTCCTCTTCCCGCTGTTCTGGATCCTCACCACGTCGTTCAAACTGCCCGTGCAGGTGTACGACGGACCGGTCTATCTCCCATTCGTGGACTTCACCCCATCGTTACACGCCTGGCGCTACATCTTCGTCGACCTGCGCGGCGACAC
>JAHZOA010000063.1 GCA_020028455.1 Armatimonadota bacterium
GTTCTGGTGGTCGTTGGCGATAAAGCGCAACTGGCGAGACTGGAATCGGTTCTCTGACCGCCCAGATCACCTCAGCGAAAAATCCCCTCGTAAAGCGGATCAAGGCGTTGGCGCGTCGCGACGCGCGAGAGGAAGAGGGACGCTTTGTCGCCGAGGGGATCCGCATGGTAGAAGAGCTTCTCTCCTCCAGCCTTCGCGTTGAACTGATCCTCTACGATGCGGTGATATCTGGTGGTCGTGAGCAGGAACTTCTGGATCGCGCGCGAGCAGCCGGTGTTCGACTTGTTCCCGCTTCGCGAACCGTCATCGAGGCGGGCAGTACCGTTGAGACACCGCAGGGGATTCTTGCGGTGGCTGAGCCGCCCAGATCCTCAGCCGATGACCTGTTCAAGCGGACGGATCTATTGCTGGTTGTTGCGGACCGGATCCAGGATCCGGGGAATCTCGGGACGATCATCCGTATCGCGGATGCCGCCGGCGCCACGGGACTCATAGCTACTAGTGGATCGGCGGATCCGTTCAACCCGAAGGCGCTCCGGGCCACGATGGGATCGATCTTCCATCTCCCTGTCGTTGAGCTCGAGGTGGACGTTGCGCAGGCGCGCCTCACTGCCACCGGCGTGCGAGTACTCGTTGCCGATCAGGCCGGGGCCATTGTCTATACCGACGCCGACTATCGCCCACCAGTAGCGATCGTGTTGGGCAATGAGGGTCAAGGACCGGATGCACGCTGGCTGCAGGCCGCCGATGCGCGCATCAAGATTCCGTTATACGGCCGGGCAGAGTCGTTGAACGTTTCGGTTGCGGCCGGCCTTTTGCTTTACGAAGCCAGGCGGGCACGGTATACTTTCTCCCAACGGTGAGAGAGCAGCGTTGCCGGGGTCCCCGGGAAATTCGCGACAGCGAATTCTGGGGTGGCATCAGGATACTCTAGGGGGTACAGATGACGTCGCCACCGGAGATATTCTGGCGGGTGTTCGAAACCACCGGTTCGATCTGGGCGTACTTGGCATACCGGCGGTGGATGGCTCTAGCTAAGCTGAGCGTAATGATTTCACTCAACTGAATACGCGCCCTGAACCACTTGCTACGCTGGGTTCAGGGCGGGGCGATGAAGGAGAAGAGTACCCTGATTCTGGCCCCTGAGAGAGGGAAGGCCGTCGGCTGAAAGCCTTCCCGGGATGCGGGCAGGGGAAGTTCGCTCCAGAGCGATCCAGGAAACGTTGAAGGTTGAATGTTGAAGGTTGAAGCACAAAGACATTCAATCTTTGCGGAGTAATGTGGATCGGTTCCCGCCGATATCGGGAAAGAGAGCCAACCAATGTTGAGGGTTCGCCTTCAACCTTTAACCTTCAACCTTCAACAGCAGTTGGAATGAGGGTGGTACCGCGGAAGCGCCGCTTTCGTCCTTGACGAGCGGCGATTTTTCTTTTTGCGAGGGCGGGAACGATATGATCACGGTTCACGATATTGATAGACTCGGCGCGGAAGCTGAACAGGCGATTCGGGCGGCCGGAGACCCGAAAGCGCTCGAGGAGGTGCGCCGCCTCTATCTAGGGCGCAAGGGAAAACTGCCTGAGCTATTCCGGCAGGTTCCCTCGTTGGCGCCGGTCGAGCGTGCGCGAGTCGGCGATCAGTTGAACCAGATCCGCTCGAGGCTTGAAGGGGCGATCGAAACGCGTGCGGCAGAACTGTCCGAGACCACGTCCACCACGGCGCTGGCCGCTGAGGCCATTGATGTGACTCTCCCGGGGCGGCGTCGACTGCTCGGCCGGGAACACGTGCTGACTCGAACACTCCAGGAAGTGGAGCGCATCTTCCATGGCATGGGCTTCGAAATCGTGGAAGGCCCGGAGATTGAAACCGAAGAGTTCAATTTCGAGCGACTGAATATCCCGCGCGACCACCCGGCCCGCGACGCTCAAGACTCGTTTTACATCACCGACGAGGTCCTGCTTCGGACCCAGACGACCGCGGTCGACGCCCGGGTGATGATCGGCCGCACGCCGCCAATGCGGATCCTGACGACCGGCCGCTGCTACCGGCGCGACGCTCCGGATTGGAAACGGATGCCCGTCTTCCACCAGGTGGATGGGTTCATGGTGGGCGAGCACATTACCCTGGCCAACCTAAAGGGGGTGCTCGTGTCGTTTGCCAGGCAGCTGTTTGGTCCGGAGACCAAGACGAAGTTCGTCCCGGGCTACTTCCCGTTCACTGAGCCAAGCGCAGAGCTGTACGTGTATTTCAACAACCAGTGGATGGAGCTCGGCGGGAGCGGCATGTTTCACCCCCGGGTGCTGGAATACGCTGGAATCGACCCGCAGCGTTATACCGCATTCGCATTCGGCCTCGGCATCGATCGCCAGGTCATGGTCAGGTACGGAATTCCGGATATCAGGATGCTGTGGGATAACGACTTGAGAGTGCTGGAGCAGTTCTAATGACGGGAACGCGGGAACGCGGGAACGCGGGAACGCGAGAGAGTCGGAATCGATGAAAGTTCTGGTTTCATGGCTGCGAGAGTACGTGGACATCCCGTTCAAAGTCGATGAGCTTGAAGAGCGCCTGTCCATGCTCGGCCTCGGGGTCGAGGGCATTGAGCGAATCGGCAGCGACGACGCCGTGTTCGATCTGGAGATTGCCGCCAATCGCGGAGATTTGATGAGCCATCTCGGTGTCGCGCGGGAACTTGCAGCTGCGACAAGATCGACAGTGCGGCTTCCTTCGGGGGACGTGGCCAGGGATAGGCAGACGGTTTCGGAATTTGTCCACGTCGAGGTCCGCGAACCCGACCTGTGCCCGCGCTTCACGGCCACGATGCTGGTGGATGTGCGCGTCGGGTCATCCCCCGAGTGGCTCACCCGCCGTCTCGAAGCCTGCGATGTCCGGAGCATCAACAACATCGTGGATGTGACCAACTATGTGATGCTTGAAATGGGTCAGCCGATGCATGCCTTCGACTTTGATCGTGTGCGCGGCGGCCGCCTCGTCGTCCGGCCGGCACGATCTAAAGAGGTGCTAACAACACTGGACGGTGTCCAGCGGACCCTCGACCCGCAGACACTGGTCGTTGCGGACGCGGAGCAAGCGGCAGGCATCGCCGGTATTATCGGGGCAGCGCCAAGCGAAATCACCGCCTCGACCCGGCGGGTGCTGCTGGAGGCAGCAGTGTGGCACCCACCCATGATCCGCCGGACCAGTAAGCGGCTTGGGGTTCGAACGGAGAGCAGCGCGCGATTCGAACGAGGTGTCGACCAGGCCAGTGTGCCGTCTGCGTCGGCTCGCGCCGTGGCGCTGATGCAGCAGGTCGGTGGAGGACGAGCGCTCGACGGGCTCATCGATGTCCAAGCCCGGCGCGTTCCCCAAAAGCAGATCGCGCTGAACTGGTCGACTGTGCCCCGGGTGCTCGGGACGGATGTATCCTTGAATGAAGGCGTCGCGACGCTTCGCAGCCTCGGGTTCCAGGCTGAAGCGTCAGACGGAACGGTGCGCGTCGTGGTGCCGTCGTACCGTCGGGACGTGGAGCGCGAGGAAGATCTTGTCGAGGATATTGCGCGGCACCACGGCTACGAGCGCATCCCCGAAGAGATGCCGGTCGAGGTTACCGCGCAGGGTTCGTGGGCGCCCTCTATCGATGCCGAGCGCGCCGTCCGCGACGTGCTCATCCGTACCGGGCTGACTGAAGTGCTGACGGTGCCGCTCACGAATGGTGCGGCTCTGGAGATGCTGCGCCTGCCCGACAAACATCCATATCGCGATGCTGTACCGATTCGCAATCCCATGGTGGAAGACCACGTGCTCCTGCGGACGACGCTGCTGCCAGGGCTCCTACATGTCGCGCGCTCAAATGCGAGCCATCGGTTGACCGACATCCAGGTCTTTGAGATCGGGCGAACGTTTCATCCGAACAGGGCAGGGGCGCGAGAGCAGCGGTCGCTGGGAGTGCTGATGACGGGCGCGACGCTGCGCGGGGCATGGAATCTGCCGCCTGAATCCGTGAGGGTGACATATTACACTTTGAAAGGCGTGCTGGAATCTTTACTCGCCGAGCTCAGGGTACCGGAAGCTGAATTTCGATCCGCGCAGGCGTCTTGGCTGCATCCAGGCCGTGCGGCCTCGCTCACGCTCGGGGGACATGCGATCGGAACGCTAGGCGAACTGCATCCGGATCTGAGCCGGGCATTGGATCTGCCGGCGATCACATGCATTGCCGAGGTCGATTTGGAGGCATTGCTGGAGCACGCGGTGCTGCAACCACGGTTTGTGCCCCCTCCCCGGTACCCATCGATGCGCCGTGACATTTCATTTGTGGTCGACGCAGGCGTCCCGGTTGCGGAGGTGGAGGCAGCGATCCGCAGAGCCGGCCGTCCGCTCCTGGAAAGTGTCGAGCTTTTTGACATCTACACCGCCGCGCCGGTACCGGAGGGACGTCGGAACCTCGCCTACGCGCTCAGCTTCCGCTCACCGGACCGGACCCTCACGGCCGAAGAAATCGTCGAGACCATGGGTGCGATCACACGAGCGCTGGAAAAGGGGCTGGGGGCAAAGATTCGGGATTAGTCGGCCGTTGAATCTTGCTTGTTGCGATTAGAATAGAGATAACCGATGACCTGGCTAGATTGGACGATCGCTGCGGTTGTGCTGTTTGCGGCGCTGCAGGGATTCCGCCGTGGCACTCTCGTCACGCTCGTGAGCGCAATCGGGGTCATTGTAGCGTACCTCGCCGCCTCGGTGTGGTACCGTCCACTCACGGGGATTGTTCAGCAATACCTCAGATTCTCCGGCCCCTGGGCAGCTACGATCTCGTTCGTCGCTCTCTTGCTTGTGATCTATGTGGTGATCGGCGTTGCGATTACAGCGATGGCAGGCGCCGCCAAGCTCTCGCCCGCATCGCGGCTCGTGGGGACCTTGATGGGTATGCTCAAAGGCGCGCTTCTCGCAGTGGCTCTTCTGATCGCAGCGATGGGCTCGCCAATCGGTCCCCCCATCAAACGTGATGCCGAACGGTCTCCCATGGCTGCCTATGCGATTCAGGCGCATAAAGTCGGCGCGACGGCGCTCGACGCTGTCCTGCCCGATGCCATCCGGCCGTTCGGATTGTCAGACGAGAAGTTCTAACAGTTGAAGAACAGGGCGATCGCGGCGATGTTTAACGACATCGCCGACATGCTCGAGATTAAAGCTGAATCTCCCTACCGAATCACCGCCTACCGGCGCGCCGCACGATCACTCGAAGGGCTCACTGAGGACATCGCGGCCGTCGCCGAGCGCGGTAAGTTGGAAGAAATCCCCGGCGTTGGGAAAAGCACGGCGGAGAAGATTCTGGAGTTCCTCAAGACCGGGACCTGCGCCTACTATGAGGAGCTGAGAAAGCAATTGCCTGCCGGCATCACGACACTCATGACTGTCTCGGAGGTGGGGCCCAAGACGGCGATGCTGTTGCACGAGAAGCTGGGGATCGACAGCATCGAAGAATTGGAGCAGGCCGCGCGGAAGGGGCTGGTACGTGATCTTCCACGGATGGGTGCAAAGACAGAGGAAAACATCCTCAAGGGCATCGCGCTCCTGCGGCGCAGCAAGGAACGGCTTCCCATCGGTGCGGTCCTGCCTCTTTCGCGTGAGATTGTCGATGCGCTTCGCGGCCTGACAGCCGTCAAACAGATCAGTGTGGCGGGGAGCCTGCGCCGCATGAGGGAAACGATCGGGGACATTGATATTCTGGTCACGAGCAGCAAGCCGGAGAAAGTCATGGAGATCTTCACGACGATGCCCCGGGTCAGGCAGGTGCTGGCGAAGGGTCCGACGCGATCCAGTGTGATTCTCGACACCGGGATCCAGGCAGATGTGCGCGTGGTAGAGCCGGAAGCCTTTGGCGCGGCGCTTCAGTATTTCACCGGCAGCAAAGAACACAACGTCAAAGTGCGGGAGAAGGCCGTCCGGCGGGGGCTCAAGGTCAATGAGTACGGAGTGTTCCGCGTCAAGGACGACCGGCGGACGGCGGGCAAGACCGAGGAAGAGGTCTATCGGGCCGTGGGCTTGCCGTGGTTTCCGCCGGAGATCCGAGAAGATCAGGGTGAGATCGAGCTCGCCGACCGTGGGATGCTAGCGCGTCTGATTGAACTGAAAGACATCCGCGGCGACCTGCAGATGCACACGCGCTGGAGCGATGGATCCGATTCCCTCGAGGCAATGGCAAAGGCCGCCCGGGAGCTCGCTTATGAATACATCGCGATTACCGACCACTCTCAATCGCTGAAATTTGTCGGCGGCGTTCCCATCGACGAGGTGCGGGAGCACGTCAAGATCGCAAAGCGCGTGTCTGACAAAGCCGGCATCACAGTCCTGATGGGAACGGAGTGTGACATCCTCCCAGATGGCCGGCTGGACTATCCGGACGAGGTGCTCAAAGAGCTCGATGTGGTCGTGGCCTCTGTGCACTCCCGAATGCGCATGGCTGAGGAAGAGATGACCGCGCGCATCGTCAAAGCGCTCGACAATCCACATGTTGATATCCTGGGCCATCCCACCGGTCGGCGGTTAGGATTGAGGGATGCCTACGCAGTGAACATCGAGCGGCTCATCGAGGCGGCCGCACGCACCAAGACTGCGCTCGAGGTCAACGCATCGCCGCAGCGCCTCGACCTGAGCGACACGCACGCCCGCATGGCCCGCGAGCGCGGGGTTCCGCTGGTCATCAGCACCGATGCCCACAACCGCTATCAGTTGAGCTACATGGAGTACGGCGTCGCGATCGCCCGGCGCGCTTGGCTGGAGCCCAGGCATGTGATCAACACGTTGCCTCTCAAAGAGTTCATCTCGTGGCTGCATGAGAGGTAGGACACCCCTTCCGCGCACTTTCTTCGCGCGCAATCCCATCGCGGTCGCCAGAGACCTCCTCGGCTGCTATCTGGTTCATGAAACTCCACGGGGACGTCTGGTTGGTCGTATCGTTGAAGCCGAAGCGTACCGCGGTCCTCGTGATCCAGCAAGTCATGCATATCGCCGGACTCCTCGAAGCGCCATCATGTGGGGCCGACCCGGGACAGCGTACGTGTACTTCACATATGGTCACCACTACTGTATGAATGCGGTGACGGAGCGCGAGGGTGTCGCCGGAGCCGTACTGCTCCGGGCGATCGAGCCCGTAGAAGGCATCGAGGTGATGGCCGAGCGTCGCGGCACCACCGACGTCAGGCTACTGGCCTCAGGACCCGGCCGCCTCACGCAGGCCATGCATATCGGACCTGAACACAACGGGACCGATCTTACAGACGGCTCTCTCTACATCGCCCGAGGATCGCGTGCACCGCTTCGCGTGATGAGGGGGCCACGGATCGGGATCAATACCGCGACGGACCGGCCGTGGAGATTCTATCTCGCCGGCCATCCCTGCGTGTCCCATTTTGCGACCACTGACGTAGCCCGCGGAGCGGGCCGGCGGCGCACGAGGCCGAGCCGAGGGCGAGGCCGGGGGATTATGCACGTTGCGACTAAGTAGAAGGCGGGCGCTGCTTTTCTTCGTCGATGGGCTTGGCCTGGGACCGAATGATCCTTCGATCAACCCACTGGTCGCGGCTCGGACGCCATCTCTGGACGGTCTCCTCGGGCGGAAGATGACAGAGACAGCGGTGATCATAAGGAGCAACGGGGCCATACTGGTTCCGACCGATGCGACGCTCGACGTCGACGGCCTTCCTCAGAGCGCTACGGGTCAGACGGCGCTGCTGACCGGGATCAACGCCCCCAAGGTAGTTGGGCGTCACGTGACGGCGTACCCAACGACCACATTGAAGGCGATCCTTACAGAGAGCAACATCTTCCGGCAGGTCATGGATCGAGACGGAAGCGTTGCCCTGGCGAACGCCTATACGCCGGAGTATTTTAGCGCGGTAGAGGTAGGGCGCCTGCGTCACGGGGCAGTGACGTTCTCAGCACTTTCCGCCGGGGTACCGCTCCGCACTCCAAAAGATCTCGGGGAGGGTCGGGCCGTGTTCCACGACCTGACGAACGCACAACCGCGAGCCTGGGGGTATGAGGTACCGAAGATTTCGCCGGAACAGGCGGGACGCAATCTTGCCGGGATCGCTTCAGAGCATCATCTGACTGTGTTCGAGTTTTTTCTATCGGATTTGGCCGCGCACGGCCGTGTGCCAATGGCCCCGGTGACCGTCGTGGAAATGATCGACCAATGCTTGAGTGGCATCATCGGCGCGGGAAAGTGGGATGAAATGCTGATGGTCCTCGTCAGCGATCATGGAAATATTGAAGATGGGCGCCGGGATATCCACACTCGAAATCCAGTGCCGACGCTTCTGGTCGGTAATGGCCGAGATCGGGTTGCTGAGAACATTGCCGCGATTACTGATGTGACGCCGGCGATAATCGAATGGCTCGCTTCGGAAGCCTAAGGTGGCGACCACCTGGATGCCCGCGAAGCGGGCCGACGGCGCACAGAGGCCGAGCTAGGTCGAGGCCGGGGGAATATTGCTTGGTGCCGGGTTAAGTATGGATGAACGAAGCCTTCGGGTTCTGGAGTTTCCTAAGATCCGCGACCGGCTCGTGGCGTTGACCGTGACCGCCGTAGGAAGAGAAATCGGGTCTGCTTTGCTTCCGTCGACGGATTCACCCTCGGTTCGACGTACGCTGGAGGAGACATCGGAAGCCGTGGCGTTACTCAATGAAGGAGAGGTTCCGCTTCGCGGAACCGTCGACATCCGTGAGATGGTCCGGAAAGCGGACATTGGCTCCATCCCTGCGGCCACGGATTTCCTCGCACTGAAGGATACCCTCGCGACAATCCGGCAGTGCCGGGGATTCATCCTTGTCCGTCGCGAGAAAGCCCCACTGATCGCGGAGACGGTGCGCACCGTCGCGACGTTCGAGCCTCTCGAAGAGGCGATTGCCCGGACTATCGCGCCCGACGGCTCGATACCCGATTCCGCAAGTTCCACGCTGGCGGCGACCCGCCGCGAGCAGCGCGCGACCCAGAACCGACTGCGTGACAAGCTGGACGAACTGATTCGTGGACCGTACGCGCGAATGCTCCAGGATCCGCTCATCATGACGCGCGGCGATCGGTACGTGCTTCCCGTCAAGCAGGAACATAAGGGGCAGTTTCCAGGAGTGCTGCACGATCAGTCAAGCAGCGGCGCCACCGCCTTCATGGAGCCGCTTGCAGTTGTACCAATCGGGAACAGGCTTCGTGAACTGGAAATCGCTGAACGCGACGAGATCGCGCGATTACTCCATGAGCTGGCTACGAGAGTCGCGGCTTCCAGCGCGGAGGTCCTCCGGGCCTATGACGCTATTGGCCACGTAGATTTTGCGGTTGCGAAAGCGCGGCTCGCGGAGCAGATGGATGCCGCCAGGCCTAAGATCCGCGATGATGGTGTGTTGCGTATGAACCAGGCGCGCCACCCGCTGCTGACGGGCGACATCGTTCCCATTGACATCCTGCTCGGGGAGGATTTCGCCGTGCTCATCATCACGGGGCCGAACACCGGTGGGAAAACCGTCACACTGAAGACGATAGGGCTGCTGACGCTGATGGCGCAGGCGGGCCTGTTCATCCCATCCGAGGAGGGCTCCGAGGCCAGCGTCTTCCCTCGGGTATTCGCCGATATCGGCGATGAGCAGAGCATCGAGCAATCGCTGTCGACGTTCTCCTCGCACATGTCGGCCATCGTCTCAATCCTGAGACAGTTGAAGCCGCCGGCGCTTGTGTTGCTCGACGAAATCGGTGCCGGAACGGATCCCACTGAGGGTGTGGCTTTGGCGCGGGCTCTGATCGAGCATCTCCAAACGCGTGGGGTGCGCACCGCGGTGACAACGCACTATAACGAACTCAAGGCCCTCGCGTCTACGCATCCCGGCATTCA
>JAHZOA010000175.1 GCA_020028455.1 Armatimonadota bacterium
CTGGCGGGTGAGCGTAACCGGAAAACCCTGGATCAAGTGGTCGAGCAGAGCCTGCATGCGGCGGCCCTCTGGGAAGAGGTGAAAGACCGCCTGCAGAAGCCCGGCACCAGTCTCTCGGGAGGCCAGCAGCAGCGCCTCTGTATTGCGCGGGCGCTGGCCGTCTCGCCGGAAGTGCTGCTAATGGATGAGCCGGCCTCGGCACTCGATCCGGCGAGCACTCTGCGCATCGAGGAACTTGCTCGCGAACTAGCCAAAGACATCACGATTGTGATCGTCACCCATAACATGCAACAGGCCGCTCGCGTCTCCGTCGAGACGGGCTTCTTTCTCGACGGTGAGCTCATTGAGTTCGGATCCACGAACGACATCTTCACCAGACCGAAGGAGCGGAGGACGGAGGACTACATCACTGGACGGTTTGGCTAACCACCGGGTCTCCGGTGGGGCACAATGTTGGGGGGTTCCGTGACACGCGAGGCATTTGAGCGCGAACTCCATACGCTCAAAGACGACGTCGTGCGGATGGGTGTCCAGGCGGGGGAATTAATACATCGCGCCGTGGATGCGTTGAAGTCGCGCGACGTCGCGCAGGCCGAAGAGGTCATCTCCGCGGACAACGCCATCGATGCCCTGCACCTGGACCTTGAGCGGCGCTGCATGCGCCTGCTCGCCACCCAGCAGCCAATGGCCGGAGACCTCCGTGCCATCGCGTCGGTGTTCGCGATCACCATCGACCTCGAGCGGATGGCCGACCACGCCGAAGGCATCTCTCGGGCCGTGAAACGATTAGGTAGTGAACCCCTGGTCAAACCTCTGGTCGATATCCCCAAGATGGAAACGCATATCCAGGAGATGCTGCGGGACACACTCGAGGCGTTTCGCGGCCAGAATGCAGAGCTCGCGATCAGGACGGCCGCCAAGGACGACGCCGTCGATCAGCTGCGAAACCGAGTCTTCCACGATCTGCTGGAAATCATGATCAAAGATCCGCAGACCATCCACCGTGCGCTGGAATTGCTCATTGTCGCCCGCCACCTGGAGCGCGCCGCCGACCACCTCACCAACGTGGGCGAGCGCATCGTGTACATGGTGACCGGCGAGATGCGCGAGCTCAACGTCTGACGGCTAGCTACCGGATCCCAAATATCTTCACGACGTGAGGCGTATCCACGGTGACATGGGGCGCGACGGCGTGATAGGCCCAGAGGTGCACCCACGCGTTTCCGGTTCTCCATGTCAGGTAAGACTTCACCAATCCGGGCGGCGTGAACTGAAGAAAGAGGAATGTAATGGACAGCAGGGCATTGGCCAGGGAGTCATAGACCGCCCAGTACTCGAAGAGGTGTAGCCCCGCATACGTCAGAGATCCGCAGACGATCGCCGCGACTGGGGACCCGGTCACCTTCATGTACCTCGGGAAGAGGAGCGCATACGTGAAGACCATGACCGGCAGGCCGGTGCCGACCAGATGCAACACGAATGTCAAAGGGATTCCGATCAAGAGCTGCTGGGCGGTGAGAGAGAACAGGCCGGGAAATGTGAACAGCTCTCCTGCGGATTCAAGGATCAACACAACGAGGATGAGGATCGCATCGCCCCTGGCATTCTCCGACTTCAGGAACATCGAGCTGTGGTCATATCCGCGCCTGCGGAAAACCAGGTATGGGATCGCGGCGAAGAACAGGAAATTGTACGCGGCCCACACATAGACGTCTCTGGGCAGGATCGCTCGGGTGGGTCCGTAGATCGCGCCGTGGAGATGCATCCCAATCCCGTTCAGGCCACCGGCAACCAGGACCACGACTCCGTACACCAGTAACCCGATCATCTCGCCTCTTGCGATCTGCCTGGCCGGAGTCCGTGCGTCGAAATCAACAACGCTCCGTTGGCGGGTCACTCGGGACGCGACGCGGATGATGAAGAGGGCGAAAGCGAGCTGCACAAGCTGACCGAAGATATTCGGAGCGACGTCGGTCGAGTCCAAAGAGGGACGGTTGAACGGCAGTCCGTCTGTTCCCAGCCACAGTGCCAGGACAATCGCGACGAGCATGGCGACCGCCAATCCCTGTACTGACCGATTCCGAAGCAGGGGCATCGGCGTCAAAGCACGGGGAGGTGACCGCGACGGGGTTTTCTCGTCGGGAACGCCTCATCGATCTTCTTGATCTCGTCTTGCGTCAACTGGAAGTCTCCGGCGCCGGCATTCTCCTCGACGTGCGCCATCGTCGCGGACTTGGGAATCGTGAATGTGCCGTGGTGACGGAGCAGGAACTCCAAGGCGACCTGTCTTGCGCTCGTTCCCTTGGATCGCGCGATGTCCTCAAGCACGCGGTGCGAGCGAAAACGGCCCTGGACGAATGGACTGTACGCCACAACCGCTACATTGTGTTCCTCACAAGTCGGAATCACATAATGCTCGATCACCCGTTCTTCCAAGTGATAGAGCACCTGGTTGCAGGCGATGCGGTGAGGCCCGGCGACGCTGACCGCTTCTTCTAATTCCTCTTCGTTGAAGTTTGAAATGCCCCAGAAGCGAGTCTTTCCATCTCGGATGAGCTGCTCAAAGGCAGCGAATGTGTCAGCAAGCGGATGCCGTCCAGGCCAGTGCAGTAGGTAACAATCGAGATGATCGGTCCGCAGGCGTTTCAGGCTTTGGTCGCACGCCTGGATTGTGCCTCGGCGAGAGGCGTGCCCCGGGCTCACTTTCGACACCAAGAACACCTCGGAGCGCCGGCCTTCGATCGCGGCCCCAACGAGATCTTCAACTTCGCCGCTGCCATAACTCTCGGCTGTATCGATATGGGTCATCCCCAGGTCCAGGCCGCGACGTAATGCAGCCACGGCGTCTTTGCGATCGTCCTCCTCCATGTTCCAGGTTCCCTGACCAATCACAGGGACACTGACGCCGGTCCAGCCGAATGGACGGAATTCCATCAGTTCTCCGGGGTCGGGGACTCGGGGTCTGGGGCCCGC
Organism: Armatimonadota bacterium; assembly: GCA_020028455.1. Lineage (GTDB taxonomy): Bacteria > Sysuimicrobiota > Sysuimicrobiia > Sysuimicrobiales > Kaftiobacteriaceae > JACPRY01. The sequence goes on from JAHZOA010000175.1 coordinate 2,974, forward strand.
TCCTCCAACCTGGCGATCAAGCCGTCAATCCGCCGGCGGAGCTCGTCGCGGAGTTCTCGATACACGTTGAGATCAGTGCTGCCGGCCGGATCGCGCAGTTGCCAGTGTTCGCTCCGAGCGCCTGGCACAACAGGGCAGGCCTCCTCTGCACACAAGCCGACCACGAGGGCGACGTCCGGTCCGAGGGAGTCACGGAAATGCTTAGGCCGGTTGCCAGCGATATCGATCCCAATTTCCGTCATGACGGAAATCGCTTCAGGTCTCACGCGCTGCGCCGGCTCCGTGCCCGCGGAGCTGGCCCGCCACCCTGACGGCGGGGATGCATTGAAGATGCCTTCCGCCATCTGAGAGCGGGCGCTGTTACCGATTCAGACAAACAGCACACGCTTCATGGCAGCGTGACTCTTTTCTTTCCCCGGGCTGATTCCTTTTCCCTTCTGTTGCCTCGCTAGGGAATATTAGGTAAGATAGGGTAATTATGGAGCAACTGCTGACAACCCAGCAGGCGGCAGCGATGCTGCGTCTGCATGTCAAGTCTGTGCAGTCGCTCGCTCGGCGCGGGAAGATCCCCGGTGTCCGTGTTGGGCGGAAGTGGTTGTTCCCTCGGGCCGCGCTCCTATCCAGGCTCGGGGGAACCTCCGGTGTAGCGGCGACGCGCCTCACGGACCTCAGCGGGAGAAACCAGTTGCCGGGACAAGTCGCCGCGATCTCGCTTTCCGGGGTCATGGGGGAAGGCATCGCGGTTCTCGCAGTGGTCCTCCTCATCGCCTGCGTGGGCCTCATGCCGGCCCGCGCATCGGGCCCGCGCGAGCTCCACGTCGCTGCAGCATCTGATCTCAGATTTGCACTCGAGGAGATCGCGCGTCTCTTCGAGGGACAGCAGGGGGTGCCGGTGCGGCTAACGTTTGGCTCATCAGGCCAGCTGGCTGCACAAATCGAGCAGGGAGCGCCATTCGATGTGTTCTTTGCCGCCAACGAAGGATTCGTCCACGCGCTCGCAGGGAAAGGGCGCGTCGATCGCAAGTCAGTGCAGTTGTATGCAATTGGTCGGATCGTCTTGTGGGTACGAAACGACAGCCCGCTCGACGTCAGCAAGGGACTGAGCGTTCTCCGAGACGAGCGAATCCGTTTTGTATCAATCGCGAATCCGCAGCATGCTCCCTACGGGCAGGCTGCGGTGCAAGCGCTTCAGACCTCCGGGCTCCTCATCCAGGTGCAGCCGCGTCTCGTCCTGGGAGAGAACGTCAGCCAGGCACTGCAGTATGTCCAGACAGGCAATGCGGAGATCGGGATCGCGGCCCTCTCACTGGCAGTCGCTCCGACCATACGGTCGCAGGGTCGCTATCAGATCGTTCCGGCATATCTGCACCGACCGATCCGGCAGGCAGTCGGTGTGACAACCAGCGCCGCGTGGCCGGATCTGGCCCGCCGGTTCGTGAGAGCTGTCAATGGCCCCGCCGGCCGAGCAGTTATGCGCGCATACGGCTTCACACTGCCGGGCGAAGGACTGTGAGCGTTCCTCATGGACTTGTCGCCGCTCTGGCTCTCCCTGCGCGTGGCGTCACTTGCGACGTTGGTGTCGACCATCCTGGGGACGGCGTTAGGCTATCTCCTCGCGGAGGGTCGGTGGCGCGGACGATCGCTCGTTGAAACGCTGGTCACGTTACCGCTGATTCTTCCCCCCACAGTGTTGGGTTTCTATCTACTAATTGTCCTCAGCAGGCAGAGTGTCTTCGGTGCCTGGATCGAGCGGGTGACGGGAGTGCCTTTGGTGTTCACGTGGCAGGCCGCGGTCGTGGCTGCGACCGTGCCGGCGCTTCCGTACGTCGTGCGCACCGCCCGAGCCGCGTTCGAATCTCTTGATCCATCGATTCGTGAAGCGGCCTCGATCGATGGGGCGAGAGGACTGCCGAGGTTGGTTTTGATCTCGCTGCCGCTTGCCAGACGAGGCATCATGGCCGGTGTCACGCTGGCCTTTGCGCGCGCGCTGGGCGAGTTCGGCGCCACGCTGATGGTCGCCGGAAACATCCCTGGGCGGACCCGGACGATGCCGATTGCGATCTACGACGCCGTGCAGGCGGGTTCATTCGATGCGGCCACAGTGCTCGTAGGCATCCTCACGGCTGTCGCGCTCCTCGTGCTCTTGCTCGCCGGGCGGCTAGGCGCTCAGGCCTAGCCAACGGAGCACGTTGCTAGTTCTTGGTTGTTGGTTCTTGGTCCAACAAACCAACAACCAGCAACTAACAGCAGGGATGTCGTTCTGCAGATTTGTTGACCCTCATTTGCGCTGCGTGCTACGATCACTTGAGAAAACAGAATAGTGTGACCTTCGGGGCAGGGTGAGGCGAAAGCCAATTCCCGATCGGCGGTACAGCCCGCTACCCGCTTCGCGGTGGATCCGGTGAAACTCCGGAGCCGACGGTACAGTCCGGATGGAAGAAGGTCAACCCGCAAACTGCGGGATCAGGGGTTAGGGATCAGGGATTAGTTACTGATCTCCAATCCCCAATCCTTAGTTTCGCCTCCCTGCCCCTTTGGTCCACAGACCGGAGGGGCAGACATGAGACGGTTCGCTCAGATCGGAATGCTCGGCGCGGTGGCCTTCGGCTTCATGTACTTCGATTTTCCGTTGCCGTTCTTCCCCACGTTCCTAAAATATGACCCGAGCGAGGTCCCGGCGCTGATTGCGACGTTTGCGCTTGGGCCGGGTGCCGGTATCGCTGTGGAAACGGTGAAGGCGCTACTGATCCAGCTGCTCCGCTCGGGCACGACGGGCGGGCCATTCGGGATCTTCATGAACTGGCTTGCGGGGGTGACACTGGTCGCTGTCGCCGGAGGGTATTATCTCGTCGAGCACACCAAGCGCGGCGCGATCAGGTCGCTGATGTTCGGTATTCTGGCGATGACCGGAGTAATGATTGTCGCAAATATCTGGCTGACCCCGATCTTTTTCGGAATCCCGCGAGTTCAGGTTATCGCGCTGGTCCTGCCGGCCCTTCTTCCCTTCAACCTGCTGAAGGGGGCGATGAGTTCTCTCGTCACATACTACGTCTACAAGCGGGTGCGTGTGTATCTGTATGAATGGATCGGAGATCGGACGGCCTGGTGAAGGGCACACTCTTTTCCCGCGGCCGCATTCACACGTTTGACCCGCAACAGCCGATCGTCGAGGCATTGGCGACTGCTGGAGGACGCATTATTGCGATCGGCTCCGCGGCTGAGCTTCGCTCAACGTATTCAGGTTTCACGCACGTCGATCTCGGCGGCCGCGCAGTCCTCCCCGGGTTTGTCGATAGCCACATCCACTTGCCCTCGTACGGGATCAGCCTCCGCCGCGTTGAGTTACGTGACGCCCGCACGCTCAGCGAGGCGGTGTCCAGAGTGGGTGCCGCCGCGCGGCGTGCCCGGGCGGGTGAGTGGGTCCGCGGACACGGGTGGGATAAGAACCTCTGGCCTGAAGACCGTTTCCCCACGAGAGGTGATCTGGACCCGGCGACTGGCGACACGCCGGTGGTGCTTTCGAGCAAAGACGGCCACCTCGCGTGGGTCAATTCATCTGCCTTCAGACTTGCCGGGATCGATACGCGAACTGCTGATCCTCCCGGGGGCGAGATTACGCGCGACCGCCGCGGAGAACCGACCGGAATCCTCAAAGAAGAAGCCGTAGGGCTTATTCGGAAGGCGATCCCGGCGGAGGATGTGGAGTCGATCGACGCAGGCATCCGCGAGGCGATGGCCATCATGCACAGGTTCGGCATCGTCGCCGTTCACAGTTTCGTCGGGACCGATGCGTTCGACGGTGCGGCGACCTTCGCTGCATATCAGCGGCTGGTGGCTTCTGACGAACTGCGTCTCCGTGTATGGATGACGGTTCCAGAGGACAATCTAGACGATGCCATCCGCAGCGGCCTGCGCACCGGATTCGGAAACGATTGGCTCCGCGTAGGAGCGGTGAAGATCTTTGCGGATGGAACGCTCGGGTCCCAGACAGCAAGCATGATCGAGCCGTTCGAGAGTCAGCTGCAGAACACCGGGATCGCGATCCACTCGCGTGATGAACTGATGCACCTGCCGGCGCACGCCACCGGATCGAGCACGTCCAGCTGCTGCACCCGGACGATCTTCCGCGCTTGGCGCAGCTCCGCGTCACAGCATCGATGCAGCCGATTCACTGCACCAATGACCGGGACATTGCCGACCGGTACTGGGGTCGGCGCAGCCGGTACGCCTACGCGTGGCGATCACTGCTGCGTGCGGAGACCGTGCTGGCCTTCGGTTCGGATGCCCCGGTTGAGACACCGGACGTCTTTCAAGGCTTATATGCCGCGGTCACGCGATTGCGGCCTGCCGAGCCGGACGCGCCGTCCTGGTACCCGGAAGAGACTCTC
>JAHZOA010000176.1 GCA_020028455.1 Armatimonadota bacterium
GAGAGGTGCTTGCGCACCGCATTGATTTCTTGAATTGTGGCGCCGCTCTTGAGCAGCAGATCCGTGACACGGGCTTTCTCCGTGAGCGCCACGCCCTTGACAGGTGCAGGCAGCAGTGCCGACCCTCCGCCGGAGATGACGCACAGCACGAGATCGCGGCGACCGGCCTGCCCCACGAGGTCGAGCATCCGCTCCGCACCACGGTAGCCCGCGTCATCCGGAATCGGATGGCCGGCTTCAACCAGCGATACTCGCTCGAGCGGAACCGTGTATCCATACTTGACGTTGACGATTCCCGTGGTGATTCGCTCGCCGAGCAGGTCCTCGAGCGTCTTCGCCATGGGGCCTGACGCTTTCCCCGCCCCGATGAGGAAAATCCGGTCGATTCGCTCGAGATCGTAGGAGCGGCTATCGATACGCAGCGTCGCGCGCTCCAGCGAGACATGGCGCCTGACCGCGGCCGCCGGATCCGCCGCACGCACGGCCGCCGCAAAGATGGCAGCGGCCTGGCGGCGCAATTCTTCATTGGGCTTCCCACGAAATAGGTTGTCCCTGAAAATCATCAGGGGGCTAGATTGCTCGGATCACTGCAGCTCGTAGGTGTTGCTCGTCCCGTTGGGACGCACGGCATGCACCGCAACGTGCGTAATGGCCTCACGCTCGAGCGTCCACTGCACGGTATCGCGCGCCAGTGGGGTCAGATTGTTGATGTCGCTCAAATGGACGAGCACCGCAGTCCGCAGACGCCCGGCGGCCGCAGCTCGGATGGTTTCCGCCGCGGCATCGTTGGACAGGTGTCCCGTCGTGCTCAGAATGCGGTTCTTGAGAAACCAGGGATATGGACTGACGGACAGGAGCCTCAGATCGTAGTTCGACTCGATGATGAGCATGTCGGCGTCGCCTGCTCGCTCGACGACCTCGTCGCTGGAGGAACCGAGGTCGGTGGCGATGACGAGACGGGAGCCGTTCTGACTGATGGCAAAGCCGACCGGTTCCGCGGCATCGTGAGGGAGCGCAAACGGATCGATCATCAGCGACCCGAGTCGAAACGGGGTCCCCGTCACAAAGCGCTCGATCTGGGCGCCGTCCAGGGCCGCACCGGCGGATGCGATCGTCCCCTCATTCGCGAGGACCGGGCACCCGGCAATCCGGCTCAGTGTCAGCGCGCCCTTGGCATGGTCATCATGTTCATGGGTCAGCAGCACAGCGGTGAGATCTTGTGGAAGGATGGGAAGCGCCGCAAGTTCTCGGACGATGACGTCCGCCGGCAGTCCCGCGTCAATCAGCAGCCGCGCGTCGCCCGCATCAACCAGGATGGCGTTGCCGCCGCTGCCGCTTCGAAGGATTCGTAGTCGCAAGGTCGTTGTAGAGTCCCGCCTACTGGTTACGGCTTCGCAGGGTCAAGTCCTGTTCTAATCGTAGCCGAGTTCTGCCAGCCGTTCTTCATCGATGCCAAAATGGTGCGCGACTTCGTGAACGACGGTCTTGCGGATTTCCTCTTTGATTTCGTCGTCCGACTCGTAGGCGTCTTCCAGCGGACCTTGGAAGATGGTGATCTTGTCGGGCAGGAGCGAGTGCTCGGAGATTCCCCGCTCCGTGAGCGGCGTCCCCTCGTACAGACCGAAGAGGAGTTCGTCCGGCTCCATGCCGAGCTCATTCAGCTGGTCCTCCTCCGGCCAGTCCTCGATCACGACGTCGACGTTCTCCATGCGCTCCCGTATTGAATCGGGGATACCTTCGAGCGCCTCCAGCACCAGCGCTTCAAACCTCTGGCGAGACAGCCGCATTGGAATATATAGTACGACAGACTCCGTATGATAGAGAGGAGCATGAAGATAGAGTTCCTGTATTGGGAAGAATGCCCGTCTCATACCGAAACCCTCGCCCGGCTCCGTGAAGTGCTGAAAGAATCGGAGCTTGATCCTCCCGTCGAGCGTATCCACGTAGAGACGGATGACCAGGCGGTCTCGTTGAAGTTTCCGGGCTCGCCGACGATCCGCATCGACGGTGCAGATTTGTTTCCAGTTCCCGACGAGATGGTAGGATTGACCTGTCGCGTCTATTACACGCCAGAAGGTCGCGTCACACCGCTCCCAACGAAGGACATGATTCGCTCCGCACTTGCCGCACATCGAATCAAGATCACCAAAGGAGGCTAGCAATGGTTCTTGCACTCGAATCGAAGTTGCTCGCATTTTCATTGCCTGGGACAGACGGAAACACGTACAGCCCGGATCAGTACCGACAGGCACGAGCCCTCGGCGTGGTCTTCACCTGCAATCACTGCCCCTACGCCAAGGCCTGGGAGGACCGCTTGATTCAACTGCAGCGGGACTTCGGGAAATCAGGTGTGCAGCTGCTGCTGATCAGCTCGAACGACCCCGCGAAGATTCCGGACGACAGCTTCGAGAACATGAAGCGGCGATCGAAGGAGAAGGCCTATCCTTTCCCCTACCTGTTTGACGAGTCGCAGGAGGTGGCGAGAGCGTACGGCGCGACCCGCACCCCGGAGATCTTTCTGTTTGATGCCGACCGCGTGCTGCGCTATCACGGCGCGCCAGATGACAACTTTGAGGACCCGGCCGCGGTCACGCAGCACTACGCGCGGGACGCGATCGAAGCGTTGATCGCCGGGCGGCGGCCCGAACCGACGGACACCAAACCCGTCGGGTGCACGATCAAGTGGAAGTGACGTTGTCTCCTAGTTAAGTCCCGCGCTCTACCCGCACGGGCAGGTGTGACACACATCGCACCTGCCCGGTTCGTCTTGTCACTGCCCGTTTGACGCCCCTGCCGTATCCTTGCGTCATAACAAATGATGAGAAAGGAGGTAACTACCATGACTGGCAAGCTGGTAACGCTCGTTGCGGTGTTCTCGCTGTTGCTGTCCGCGGCCGCGTTTGCGTCTCCTGCCGACGTTGATATGGTTGGCGAGACGGAAGTGGGCGGAGCCGCCGGGGAGATTCTCGCCGGCGAGCACGATCAGGAAGCGGAAGAGTTCGAGCTGTACCTCGGCCCTCAGGACGAGACCATCGCCGGGCGCGAGGATCGGAGGGTGGACTAGGCCTTGGGACTGCACAGGCGGAGGAGGCCTGAACTCCTGCCTCCTCCGCTCGCGTACTAAGGGATAGATGGCCCGAGAATTGCTTGGAAATCTGGGGAGAAGGTCAATAGAAGATCCAAGGAAAGGAGGTGGCAGACATGGCTCCCGGATTTGAGGTGTGGCAGTCGCCAGGCGGTAAGGTTTGGGAAGGCTCTGATCAGGAAGAAGCTATCTTGGCCGGGCTGAAAATCCGGCAACCGGGCGTGCTTGTGGAGATCGCGGAGCTGTTCGACGTATTCGGTCAACTCCGTCCTCGCCGCATCGCCTCCTTCGACGACCGCTTGAATTCAAAGAAACCTGCGCGATAAACGCGCGCGACCCGCTACGGGAACCCAGCGGGTCGGCGTGCGGATCATTCACTCCGTGACATCCGTCACACATCATAGTAAAGGAAAAACTCGGCCGGATGCGGACGCATCCTGACGTGGTCGATTTCCTTCGTGCGCTTGAGCTCGATCCACGTCTCGATCAAATCCCGCGTAAACACGCCCCCCTCCAAAAGAAACTCGTGGTCTCGTTCCAGCGCGTTAAGCGCCTCGTCGAGCGTTCCCGGCAGCTGCTTGATCTTTGCCGCTTCAGAGGCTTCGAGGTCATAGAG